>JBFJNB010000117.1:0-7266 GCA_041633655.1 Lysobacterales bacterium
CTGTCGGAGCTGGGCCGCCACAATTTGAGGTTTCGCTAGTTGGCTCAACGGCCGTCGGATAACGATTCTCGCCGCGGGCGCGGCGCCGGGGAACCGGGACGGTTCGGGATCGCCGTGCGGGCCGCCACTCTGATCGTCGTCGCCGCCGGCGGTCTGGTTTTTTTTGAGTGGCTTTTCCAGGTCACCAAGCCGTCGTTCCTGACCGCGGTGGGCGCCACCGAGCACGGCCGCATCCTCGCCGTTGCCCCGTGGCCCTTCGCGATTGCGGCGCTGCTGCCGTCGCTGCTGGCGGCGATGATCTGCGCCTTCCTGCCGCGTCGGGTGTTCGCCGGCGCGACGGTGCTCGGCGCCGCGGCGCTGACCGCCCTCCTCGCGCTGCTGCTCGCCGACAATTTTTTGTACACGCTGTTCCGGTTCGGGGTATTCGATCTTGCCGGCGCGGGCCGGCTGCTCGGCCTGATCGCGCTGGGCACGCTGTTCGGCTTCGCGGTGGTTCGCCTGAGCGGCCGGGTGTACCGAACCGGCATACCGCCAGCCACCGGTTGGATCGCGGCTTCCCTGGCACTGGCCGGACTCGTCGCGGTGCTCGCCCGCTCCGCGCCCGAGAGCCCGACGACCCTGTCGGCCGCCCCGGCGACCCCGGTCGTTCGGCCGAACATCGTCATCTTCTCTGCCGACGGGCTGGACGTGCGCCGGATGTCGGCGTTTGGTTATTCCCGGCCCACCACGCCGTTTCTGGCGCGGATACTCGACCGCGGCCTGGTGTTCGAAAACGCCTTCACCAATTCGTCGACCACGACCGGCTCGATCGGGGCGCTACTGACCGGCCGTCTGCCAACCACGACCCGGGTCAATTTCCGCCCGGACCTGTTTCGTGACGAGGACTCGTACCGGCACCTCCCCGGCCTGCTGCGAACCCTCGGCTACCACAGTGCCGACATCTCCGTTCGGTACTACGCCGATGCCGCCGATCTGAACCTGCGCCGTGCGTTTCACTGGGCCAACGGGCGCTCGCTGGAGACCTGGGCACCGGTCGAGGTTCCGACAGACCTGCTGAAGCGGTGGAATTTCGAGATCTACTTCATCTCCCAGCTCGGCGGGCGGATTCTGGAGCGCCTGCTGCACCTCGCCGGCATCCAGGAATACGTTCCGCCGTACCGGGAAGTGACCCACGATACGCGCAAGAGGTACGACTCGGAGCGCCTGACACAGCTTGCCGAATTCCTGGAAAAAGCGACCGAGCCGTTTTTCATCAATACCCATTTCATGGTCGCCCATGGGTCCGAGTTTCCGGTCTATCACCGGCGCTTCTCCGCCGGCCAGGAGCAGGACCGCCAGTGGATGGTCGATTTTTACGACGATGCGGTACTGGACGTGGACACCTACTTGAATTTCCTGTTCGATTACCTGACCGAGAGCGGACAGCTCGCGCGCACGCTGATCGTCGTCACCAGCGACCATGGCGAGCGCAGCAGAAGCGACGGCACCGAGCAGCGCCTGCCGCTGATCTTCTTCTTTCCCGGCGACACTCCGGCCGGACGGCGCGCCATGAACGCCCAGCGCATCGACATCGCGCCGACCCTGCTCGACTACCTCGGACTGAGCGTCCCGGACTGGATGGAGGGGACCAGCCTGCTCGGCCCGCCCCCGTCGCCGTTGCGCCCCATCGTGGCGACCCGGACGCCGGCAGGAGAACAGCGCGGGGAGTTTTTCGAAATACCCCACGTCAAGCCACCGCTGTACACGCTGGCCGGCGTATCGCTGGTGCAGTGCCAGCGGTGGTGGGGCCTGGATCTGATCTCGGGACGCTGGACCGGGGTCACGGTCGACGGCCACACCCGGCCGTGCGAAGAAAACAGCCTGTTCGACGCTGCGGCGGCCAAAAAATACCTGATCGACCACCTGCTCGAGCGTGGCTACCCACCCTCGGCGCTGGAGACCGCGGCTGGCACGGAGCCGCCGGTCCGGCTGGGCGCCGTTCAGCGCAACTGACTGTCCTTGCTGCCGCGGCGGTTGTAGCCCGCCACCGGGCTGTCGCGTGCATCCATGGCTTCCTGGCAGGTAATACAGCGGCGCACGCCGGGCAAGGCACGGCGCCGCGCCCGGGGAATGGGCTCGCCGCATTCCTCGCAGTGGGTCAGGCCATCGCCCTGCCGCAGGCGGCTCCTCGCGCGCTCGACCGCGTCCGCCACGCTGGCATCGATCTGGTCCTGGACCGCGCCATCTTTGGCCCATCCGCCGGCCATCGTTTACCCTATGTGATCAGTCGAATACATGCTGGAGCAGGGGTCGCGGTCCGGGCACCATCAGCAGCCGGCACCCTGGATCCCGGCCAGCTTGACCACCGCGCTGGTCTTGACGCCGTCGGCCCCGTCCAGGGTGATGCTGCCGGCCGCGCAACCCAGATCGACGCTGATCTGACCCCACCCGCGCAGCGACTCAGCCGAGGGCGCGGGCTCGCCGAACGTGCCACCGACGGCCTCGAACACCGGCACCGTGAAGGTGCCGTTGGATTGCGGGGCGGCCACGTCGCTGATCAGCCACACGCGCTCGCCCCCCGCGTTGTAGCCGTAGAAAAAGACGACCGTGCCCGCGTCGGAGGCGATGACGTTGTAGCCCTCGCCATCGAGCGAGGCGTCGAACCACAGGCCCGCGCGTCCCGCCGCTGCGCCTTTGGCCGCACTGCAGGGCATCCCGTCGATCCCGGCCAGCTTGGTGATCAGGCTGAGCTTTTGGCCGTCGGCCCCTTCGAGTCGGGCGCTGCCGCGGGCGCAGTCGGCAAACTGAATTCGGATCGTGCCCCACGGAATCAACGCGCCGGCGGAAGGAGCGGGCGCATCGAAGGTGCCGCCGCGGGCCTCGAACACGACCGCCTCGACCGAATCCCCGAAGTTCAGACTCGCCGGGATATTCTCCGTCACCAGCCACAGGCGTTCGCCACCGGCGCTGTACCCGTAGAAGAAAATCACTATCACCGGTCCCTCCGGACCGAGCGTGAAGATGACGTTGTAGCCCTCGCCGTCCAGACTCGGGTCGTACCAGAGGCCCGAAATTCCGGGCGGCACCGGGGCTTCGAAGTCGGGTGGGTCGGGAATGTAGTATCCCTTGGCGCGGTCGGCTCCAGCCGCAACTACCCCTGCCGCGCCGATCACGGCGTAACAGCAGAGCAGCACAGCCGCTCCGATCGATCTGGCGTATCCGTGCGTCAAGAGACTCCCGGATTATCGAGTATTACCGCCCGCGGCACGGCGGGCGTTATCCGTTCGACTGGCCCGAGGGCTGGAAGTTCACGCTGCGCCGACCAGCCGGGTGATCAGCGTGACAGGTAACTCACCGGGGCCGGGGTCACCGCCTGCACGGGTCGCGGACGTGCGCCGACCAACCGGAAGATGCGGTCGTAGATCGCGTCCCACTCATCCCGGTCGCGCGCGGCGCGGGCGCCCCGGAATTCCAGAACCGTGCGCCCGACTCCCGCCACGTAAACGTAAAGCTGGGTGTCGCGCAGGTTGCCGAGCAGCGCCGCGTCCCATCGGGCCACCCGCTCGCGCAGGGTTCGGCTGGAAAGCTGGTGCGGGCGCACCCGGTTCGCGACCACCGCAACTTTGAGCCGGCCGGACTGCGCCTCGCGGGACTTGAGCAACTCGCCGACGAAGCGCTCGCTGGCCTCCATGTCGATCAGCGAGGGCAGCACCGGAACCACCGCCAGCTGCACCCGCCGGAGCATGTCGGCCATGTCGCCGGTGCGCACGGATACCGGTGCGTCGTAGATCACGCACTCAGACTGATAGGGAATACGCAGTCTCAGGGCCGGGGCGAGCAGCGACCCGCTCCCGTGCGCATCGATCACCGCCGGCTCGGGCTGGTCGCGACGCACGGCCCAGTCGCGGCTGGACTGCTGCGGATCGCAGTCGAGCAGCGCGGTGTTCCAGCCGCGCTTTGAAAACAACACCGCCAGGTGGGTCGCGACGGTCGTCTTCCCCACCCCGCCCTTGCGATTGCAAACGGCGATGGCCAATGACTCTGACATTTGATCAGGGCTTCGCGCGTGAAGCCCGCTCCTGATAACCGCCCTTGGGGTCCCAGCATAGGCCGATCGCGGGTTCGAATGCAATTCGCGCCGCGTGTTGCCAAAACCACAAGGCCTGAGTATCGTGGACCGGGTTATGCCCGTGCAGTTGGCACGGGCGTCGAAACTTCTCGTTGGCTGGTTCCAGAGGGGTCCGGATTCGATGAGTCTGCCGAGTGAAGGCGCGCGCGCCGAGACGTTTCACCTGTTCATGGTCAAGCCATCGCATTACGACAGCGAAGGCTACGTGATCCAGTGGCTTCAGTCCGAGATTCCGTCCAACACGCTGGCGGCGTTGAACGGGATTGCGCTGGAGCTTCAGGCCCGGGAGCTGCTCGGGCCCGAGGTCGGGATCGAACTGCACACGATCGACGAGTCCAACAGCCGCATCCGGCCGGACCGGATCATCCGCACCATCCGCCGCTCTGGCGGCCGCGGCCTGGTCGCGTTGATCGGGGTGCAGTCCAACCAGTACCCGCGCGCGCTCGACCTCGCTCGCCCGCTGCGCGCCGCCGGGATCCAGGTCATGATCGGCGGCTTCCACGTCAGTGGCTGCCAGTCGATGCTGCCGGGCGTGCAGCCGGAGATCCAGGAGGCGATGGATCTCGGTATCTCGATTTTTACCGGCGAGGCCGAGGGCCGACTGGACGAGGTGTTACTGGACGCTTATCACGGCCGACTGAAGCCCTACTACGACTACATGACCGAGTTGCCCGGCATGGAAGGGGTGCCGATTCCGTTCCTGCCCAAGACCCGGATCAAGCGCAACCGGCGCGCGCGGACCAGCTTCGACAGCGGCCGCGGGTGCCCGTATCTGTGCAGCTTCTGCACCATCATCAACGTGCAGGGTCGCCAGTCGCGCTACCGCACCGCCGACGACATCGAGAAGATCCTGCGCGACAACCTGGCGCAGGGGATCCGCCGGTTCTTCATCACCGACGACAATTTCGCGCGCAACCAGAACTGGGAAGCGATCTTCGACCGGATCATCTCGGTGCGCCTGGAAACCGGCGCCAACATCAAGCTGATCATCCAGGTCGACACGATGTGCCACAAGATCCCAAATTTCGTCGAAAAGGCGGGTCGTGCCGGGGTCAACCGCGTGTTCATCGGGATGGAGACGATCAACCCCGAGAATCTCATCGCGGCGAAGAAGCGCCAGAACCGGATCACCGAGTACCGCGCGATGCTGCTGGCGTGGAAGAAGATCCACGCGATCGTGATTTGCGGCTACATCATCGGCTTTCCATCCGACACCAAGGAGCGCGTGCTGCGCGACGTCGAGATCATCAAGAACGAACTGCCAATCGACATCCTGGAGTTCTTCTGCCTCACTCCGCTGCCCGGATCGAAGGACCACCAGGTGCTTTATGAAAAAGGCGTATGGATGGACCCGGATCTGAACAAGTACGACCTCGAACACGTGTGCACGAATCATCCGATCATGTCGCGCGAGGAATTCGAGGAAACCTATCGAGCGGCCTGGGAGAGCTTCTACAGCGACGCGCATATCGAGCGCCTTCACCGGCGCGCGGTCGCAACCGGCATGAATCCACGCCGGATCACGATCAACGCGACCTGGTTTCGCGGCTGCTACGAGTACGAGAAGGTCCATCCCTTGCAGGGCGGATACGTCCGCCGCCGCTACCGCAAGGACCGCCGCCCCGGAATGCCGATCGAAAGCCCGTTCGTTTTTTATCCGCGGCTCGTCTGGAGCTTCCTCTCGACGCACGCGCGCTTCGCCCGTTTGTTGTGGCGCAATTACCGGATTCAGCGCCGGGTTCAGAAAGATCCAACGAGCGAGCGCTACACCGACCTCGCGATCCGCCCGGTCGCGGCCGAGGACCTGGACGAACTGCAGTTGTTCAATGCCGAAGAATCGGCCCGCAAGGCAGCCCAAAAGATCAAAGTCCGCCTGTCCAGCCACGCGTGAGCGGTGGTCCCCGCGTCCGGAGCCTCCGGGCGCACCGGATGATCTCGCGAAAAAGCGTTCAATTCCACGCCCGCCAGTGACCAACAGACCGTCATGACGACGCGCTACATGCGGCGCTTTTTCGAACCGGAGTCGATCGCGGTCATCGGCGCGTCCGAGCGCAACCCGAGCCTCGGTGGGACCGTGCTCAAGAACATCCTCCAGGCGGGTTTTCGCGGCACGCTGATGGCAGTGAACCCGCACGGCGGCGAAGGAATTCTCGGGGTGCCGCGGTTTGCCAGCGTCGCCGCGCTGCCCGAGCCGCCGGATCTGGCGGTGGTCTGCACCCAGCCCGGGACGATCCCGCGGCTGGTCGACGAGCTAGGCAAGAAAGGCGTGCGCGCGGTGTTGATCGTGATGGGCGGGCTGTCGATGGAGGCATCACCGGGCGGCCTGGGCCAGGTCGTGGAGCTGGCCCGCAACCTGCTCGGGCTCCCGCTGGAAGGAGGCAAGACCCTCAAGGAAGCCGTGTGGGAAGCCGCACAGCCTCATGATCTGCGGATCATGGGGCCGAACTGCATCGGTGTCGTGGTGCCGCGGCATCGGTTGAACGCCAGCTATGCCCACTGCCACGTGCCCACCGGCGAGGTCGCCTACTTCGGTCAGTCCGGGATGCTGGGACTGGCGCTGATGGACTACGCCGCCGGGCGCGGGATCGGCTTCTCGCACGTCACCACGCTCGGGGACAGCCTGGATATCGACATCGCTGACGTGATCGAGTACCTGGAAGCGGACTGGCAGACCCGCGCGATCGTCGTCCACGTCGAAAACCTGACCTCGGGACGCCGCTTCATGTCCGCGCTGCGCGCCGCGGCCCGCAGCAAGCTGGTATTCGTGCTCAAGAGCAACCGAACCCGAGCCTCGGACGATCCGCTGCTGCCGGTCGCCCCCGGACTCGCCGACCCCGACCAGGTGTACGACGCGGCCTTTCGCCGGGCCGGCGTATTACGGGTCGATCGGGTGGACGAGTTGTTTCAGGCGGTCGAAACGCTCACCCGGATGCGCCGCCCCCGCGGGGAGCGCATCGCGGTGATGGCCAACGGCATCGGGCCGGCACTGCTGGCATGCGACCAGGTCGCGCGCCACGGCGGCACGCTGGCCGAATTGAAACCCGATACCGTCGGCGCGCTGATGGAACATCTGCCCCGGTATTGCAAGTGCAGTAATCCGGTTGACGTCAGCGCGGACGCGACCCCCGAGCGCTTCGCGCGGGTGCTCGAGATGCTGC
>JBFJNB010000118.1:0-7243 GCA_041633655.1 Lysobacterales bacterium
CCACCGCGACGGTCCACAGGCTCAGGATCAGCACCCACAGCAGCAGCGAGCCCTCGTGCGCGCCCCAGACCGCGGAGAAGCGATACTGGATCGGCAGCAGCGAGTTCGAGTTCTTGGCCACGTAGGCGACCGAGAAGTCCTGGGTCAGGAACGCATAGGTCAGGACCACGAACGCGATCGCTACGAAGCTCGCCTGGGCATACGCGGCCGGACGCGCGACCGCGATCCAGGCGGGAACGTTGCGCTGGGTGCCCGCGAGCGGCAGCACCGCCTGGATCAGCGACATCAGCAGCGCCAGCACCAGCGCGAATTGGCCGAGTTCAGGAATCATCGGCGGTCCCGTGGACTTTCTTCAGCGAGTCGGCGACCTCCGGCGGCAGGTAGTTCTCGTCGTGCTTGGCCAGCACCTCGGAGGCGACGAAGCGGTTGTCGGCGCCGAGCCGGCCCTGCGCGATGATCCCCTGGCCCTCGCGGAACAGGTCCGGCAGGATGCCCTCGTAGTCGATCGGAACCTGCTCGGCGTAGTCGGTGACCACGAAGCTGACCTTCAGGCTGCCGGGCTCGCGCGTGACCGAGCCGTCGACCACCATCCCGCCGACCCGGAAGGCGGTGCCCTGCGGCACCTCGCCGGCCTGGACCTCGCTCGGGCTGAAGTAGAACAGCAGATTGTCCTGGAACGCGCTGAGGCCCAACGCGGCGGCGACCGCGACCCCGAGCAGGATCGCGACCGTCGCGTACAGGCGGCGTTTGCGGCGCGGGGTCATCTCGCCTCCCGGCGGCGAGCGTCGACCGCCCATTGCTCACGCAGCTCGCGCGCCAGCGAGCGGCGCCGGATCACCGGGGCCAGCACGCTGAAAAGGAGCACCGCAAAAAATACCCCGTAGGAGGTCCAGACGAAGAATCCGTAACCTCCCATTTCAAAAAACTCTTTCCAGTTCAACTTGTTACCTCCTGAACTTCGAGCACTTTCCTGGCCCAGGTCTTGGTCCCTTCCTGCTCCAGCAGTAAGACCCGCGCGCGCTGCAACACGTTCATCGCATAGTAGAATTTGGTCGCGACCGCCATCACCAGCAGCGGCACCAGCATCCGGGTATCGATCGCCGATTCGCCGAACATCTTGACCGTCGAGCCCTGGTGCAGCGTGGTCCACCATTCTACCGAGAAGTGGATGATCGGAATGTTCACCAGGCCGACCAGCGCCAGCAGCGAAGCGGCGCGGGCGGCGGCGCGGCGATCCTCGATCGCGCGGTACAGGCCGATGATTCCCAAGTAGATGAACCACAGGATCAGCTCCGAGGTCAGGCGCGCGTCCCATACCCAGTAGGCACCCCACATCGGCTTGCCCCACAGCGCGCCGGTGATCAGGGTGATCAGGGTGAAGGCGGCCCCGATCGGGGCACTGGCCATCGCGATCACCTCCATGACCTTGATCCGCCAGACCAGGCCGATGAAGCCGGCCACGCACATCGCCACGTAGATGAACAGCGACATCCACGCGGCCGGCACGTGGATAAAGATGATCCGATAGCTGTCGCCCTGCTGGTAATCCGGCGGGGCGACCCACAGGCCCTGATAGATGCCCCAGACCAGCAGCACGCCGAACGCGGCCGCGAACCAGGGGATCAGGCGCCCGGCGAGGCGGTAGAAATACTCGGGAGAACCGGTTTTGTGAAACCAAAGGATCAGTTTGTTCATGCCAGTGAGATTCTCAAAGCCGCCGCGATGGCGAAGGGTGCAGCACTGAGCGACAGGGCCAGCAACGCACCGAGCAGGTACAAATGACTCGCCGCCGGCAGCCCGGCGGCGGACGCGGCCACCGCAGCGGTGGCAAAGATTAACACAGGTACGTACAGCGGCAGCACCAGCAGCGCCAGGAACATGCCGCCGCGCCGCAGGCCCACGCTCAGGGCCACGCCGATCGCCCCGATGAAGCTCAATATCGGGGTGCCCAGCAGCAGCGACAAGAGCATCGCCGCGACCGCGTCACCGGGCAGGTTGTACGCCAGCGCCAGCAGCGGCGCGACGATCGCCAGCGGCAGCCCGCTGACCAGCCAGTGCGCCAGCACCTTGACCACCGCCAGGGCCGGCAGCGGCCAGCGCGAGATCACCAGTTGTTCCAGCGTGCCGTCGCGCAGATCGGCGTGAAACAACTGGTTCAGCGACAGCAGCGCCGCCAGCAGCGCCGCGACCCAGATCACGCCCGGCGCGATCGCGGCCAGCCGCTCCAGGTCCGGCCCCAGACCCAGCGGGAACAGGGTCGCGACGATGACCAGGAACAACACCGGGGTCAGGGCCTCGCTGCGACGGCGCAGCGCGAGCCTCAGGTCGCGCGCCAGCAGCGCGCCCATGGCGCCGGCCACCGTTGGACCACCAGTGCTCATTGGTGCAACCCGATTTCGCGCTGGCGGCTGACCTGGGGCACGAACGTGCCGTGCGAGGTGATCAGCGCGGCGCCCTGCTCGTCGATATGGCGCTGGAGCATTCGATCGACCAGCGCCAGCCCGTCGGCGTCGAGATTGCTGTAGGGCTCGTCCAGCAGCCACAGCTCGGCCGGGCACAGGATCACCCGGGCCAGCCCCAGGCGCTTGCGCTGGCCGGCCGACAGTCGGCGCGCCAGCGTGTACTGGTAGCCGGTCAGGCCGGCGGCGGCGAGCGCCTCCAGCGGCCCCATTCCCGGCCGGCAGCCGAGAAAGCGAGCGCAGAACTGGAGGTTCTCGAGCGTGGTCAACTCGTCCTTGATTCCGAGCGCGTGGCCCAGATACAGGAACCGGGCCTGGCAGTTTGGGTCGCGTGGATCGAACACCTCTGCGTCGATGGAGACGGAGAAATCGTCCTGCGCCGGCAGCAGGCCCGCGAGCAGGCGCAGCAGGGTGGTCTTGCCGGAGCCGTTGCCACCGCGCACCATCAGCACCTCGCCGCGGTCGAGCTCGAACCCGATCCGCTCCAGGATCGATACCGATCCGCGCGCGTAAGAGATGCTTTCCACTCGCAACATATCCCGTCAATAGCGGCCACGCATTGAATCGGGCGGCATCCTAGCATGGGTGAATGGTCGGACCATCCGAATTTACCCGTAGCGCCGTTTCGCCAATACTGGCGCGCAAAGGGACAACGAAGAGACCAAAGGATGAGCGAGAAGCGTTACGACCTGTTCGTGATCGGGGCCGGTTCCGGCGGCGTCCGCGCGGCGCGGATGGCGGCCGGCTATGGGGCCCGGGTCGGGATCTGCGAGGAAAGCCGCGTCGGAGGCACCTGCGTGATCCGCGGCTGCGTGCCGAAGAAGCTGCTGGTCTACGCCGCGCATTTCTCCGAGGAGTTCGAGGACGCGCGCGGGTTCGGCTGGTCGGTCGGCCCGCGCCAGTTCGACTGGAATGCGCTGATCGCCAACAAGGACCGCGAGATCGATCGCCTGAACTCGGTCTACAAGCGCCTGCTGGCCGACGCCGGGGTGGACCTGATCGAGACCCGCGGCGAGTTCCAGGATGCGCACACGATCCGGATCGGCGAACGCCGGGTCAGCGCGGACAAGATCCTGATCGCGACCGGCGGCTGGCCCAGCAAGCCCGCGCTGCCGGGCGCCGATCTGGCGATCACCTCCAACGAGGCGTTTCACCTGGAGCGCTTGCCGCAACGCATCGTGATCTACGGTGGCGGCTACATCGCGGTCGAGTTTGCCGGCATCTTCTCGGGTCTGGGGTCGGCCGTGACCGTGGTCTACCGCGGCCCGCGGGTGCTGCGCGGTTTCGATGAGGACGTGCGCGAGACCCTCGGCGCCGAAATGCTCAAGAAGGGCATCGAGCTGAAGCTCGGGCGCACCATTGCCCGCGTCGAGGCGGCCGCCGGTGCCCGCGAGGTGCATCTGGACGACGGCGAGACGCTCCGTTGCGACCAGGTGATGTTCGCGACCGGGCGCGACCCCAATACCCGGCATCTGGGACTGGATGCGGCGGGGATCGAGACCGACCCCGGCGGCGCGGTCGTGGTCGATGAGTATTCGCGCAGCTCGCTGGCGCACGTTTTTGCCGTCGGTGACGTGACCAACCGGATCAACCTGACCCCGGTCGCGCTGATGGAGGGCCAGGCGTTCGCGCGCAGCGAGTTCGCCGGGCTGCCGACCCCGGTCGATCACGAAGCGGTGCCCTCTGCGGTATTCAGTCAGCCGCCGGTGGGGGTCGTGGGTCTCAGCGAGGCCGACGCGCGCGCACGACTCGGCCAGATCGACGTTTATCGCTCGACCTTTCGCCCGCTCAAGCACACCCTGTCAGGTCGCGATGAGCGGACGATGATGAAGCTGGTGGTGGAACGGACCAGCCAGCGGGTGGTCGGATGTCATATCGTCGGCCTGGATGCGGCCGAGATCCTGCAGGGCGTAGCGATCGCGATCAAGATGGGCGCCACCAAGGCGCAGTTCGATGCGACCGTCGGCATCCATCCAACCGCGGCCGAGGAACTGGTCACGATGCGCACCAAAGTGGCGTAACCGGGAATGATGGGGACGATCGAAACGACACTCGCGGCCTTGCTCTGGGTCGCCGCGCCCGCGGTCCAACCGCCGGGCGAGATCGTCGCCGGGCGCTACATCGTCGAGTTCGACGAACCCGCGGCGGCGGCTTTCGCCGGCATCGCCGCCAAGCGCGGCGGCTGGCTGCTCGAGCCCACCAGCCCGGCGGTGACCGGGAAGCGCAGGCTCGAGGCCGACAGCGAACCGGTGCGCGCTTATCGCGACTATCTGAAGATGCGCCGCGACGAGCGCCTGGCCGAGATGGCCGCGCGCGCGGGCACTGCGATCGCGCCACGCTTCGTCTACGAGCTGGCGTTCAACGGGGTCGCGCTCGAACTCGACCCGGAGCAGGCCCGCGCGCTGGCCGCGATGCCCGGAGTACGGCGGATCAGCCCGGTGCGGGTACACCGCCCGCTGACCGACGCCGGACCGAGCTTCATCGGCGCGCCCGAGGCCTGGGCCGCGACCGGCAGCCGGGGGGAGGGCGCGGTGGTCGGGGTAATCGACTCCGGGGTCGACTGGGACCACCCGGCTTTCGCCGCCACCGGCGCCGACGGGCACGACCACGTCAATCCCCGCGGGCGCCGCTTCGGGCTGTGCTCCAACCCCCAGGTCGGCTGCAACGACAAGCTGATCGGGGTGCACGACTTCACCCAGGAGGGGCAGCGGCACGGCCGCGACAGCGCCGGCCACGGCACCCACGTCGCCAGCATCGCCGTGGGGAACGTGCGCTCGGCCGAGATCAACGCGATCACGACCACGCTCAGCCTGACGGTGTCGGGGGTCGCGCCCCACGCCAACCTGATCAGCTACAAGGCCTGCCAGGCCGACGACCCCAACACCCCGCAGGACGAGGCGATCTGCCCGGGTGACGCGATCCTGGCCGCGATCGACCAGGCGGTGGCCGACGGCGTGGACGTGGTCAACTACTCGATCGGCAGCCCCGGCGGCAGTCCGTGGCGCGACGGCGACGCGCTGGCAATGCTCAACGCGCGCACCGCCGGGGTGCTGTTCGTCGCCGCGGCCGGCAACCGCGGCCCGGCGGCGGATACGGTGAGTTCGCCCTCCAAAGCTCCGTGGGTAGTTGCCGCGGCCAACATCACCCACGACCGCCGGCTGGCCAACGTGCTCGAGGCGCTGACCGGCGGCAACACGGCCCCGCCGGCCGATCTGAACGGGGCCGGTGTCACCGGCGCCTTCGGTCCCGCCCCGATCGTGCACGCCAGCGAGTTCGGCCATCCGCTGTGCGCCAGCGGCTCACCCGAGCTGCAGCCGACCTGCAACGCGCACACCGGCTCGTCCAACCCCTTTGCGCCGGGGACCTTCAACGGCGAGATCGTGGTCTGCGATCGCGGTACCTACGGGCGGGTCGAGAAGGGGTTCAACCTGCGCGCCGCCGGCGCGGGGGGCTATATCCTGCTCAACACCGCGGCCGAGGGTGAATCGATCGTGGCCGACGACCACTGCCTGCCCGCGGTCCACCTCGGGCGCGCCGACGGCGAGCGGCTGCGCGCGTGGCTGGCGGCCGGCGGCGCGGATCGAAGCGGCCGGATTTCGGGGCAGTTCCCGCTGCTCGACCCGGTGTTCGGCGATGTGGTCGCGGCCAGCAGTTCGCGCGGGCCCGACCGCTTCGTGCCGGGCGTGTTGAAGCCGGATCTGGCCGCGCCCGGTTCCAACATCCTGGCCGCGGGCACGCCCGGCGGCGGTTCGATCTTCCTGTCCGGCACGTCGATGTCCTCGCCCCACGCGGCCGGAGCCGCGGCGCTGCTGAAGGCGATCGATCCCTCCCTCGGTCCGGCGCAACTGCACTCGCTGCTGCTGACCACCGCGCGCAACCAGGGCATGCGCGACACCGACGGCGTGACCCCCGCCGACGGGTTCGACGTCGGCGCCGGCCGGGTCCGGCTGGACGATGCGGTGCGCGCGGGGCTGTATCTGGCGGTGAGCGGCGCCCAGTTCCAGTCCGCCGATCCGGCGCTCGGCGGCAATCCGCGCGCGCTGAACCTGCCGGGACTGGTCCACGATACCTGCTTCGAACGCTGCACGTTCTCCCGCAGCGTGACCGCGCTCGCCGGCGCCACCTGGAGCGCCCGAATCGAGGGGCCGGCCGGCGTCGGCGGCAGCGTCTCGCCGCCGGCGTTCACGCTGGGCGAGAATCAGAGCCAGAGCCTTGAGATCGCGCTCGAGGTCAGCGACCCCAGGCTCCTCAATCGCTGGGTCACCGGTTACGTGGCGCTGGAGCCCGACGATCCGGCGCTGGCGGTGACCCGGCTGCCGATCCAGGTGCGCTCGAGCGTCGGCGCGCTGCCGGCGCGAACCACCATCTTGAGCCCCGCCAACCGCGGCTCGGCGGAACTGAACCTGAGTGGCCTGGTGGCGCTGCCGGCGGCCGAGTACCCGTCCCTGGGGCTGGCGCGGGCGACCGAGGTCACCGAGAGCCTGTTCGACGACCCGACCCCCATCGATCCATATGACGACGTCGGCCAGGGGCGGTTTTTCCGGCTGCTGAACCTGGCCGGCGACGGCGGCGCGGTGATCGCGACCACGGTGCCGGGGGCCAACTTCGACCTGGACCTGTTCGTCGGCCGCGACGACGACGGCGACGGCACCCCGGACGCTTCCGAGGAGCTGTGCCGCAGCATTTCGCCGACCTCGGTGGAGCTGTGCGCGGTTGCCGACGCCCGCGCCGGCACCTACTGGGTGATGCTGCAGAATTTCGCCCGCGCATCAGCCGTGGGGCCG
>JBFJNB010000119.1:0-7197 GCA_041633655.1 Lysobacterales bacterium
CCCGACGCCCCCAGCGCCGCGGTCATGTACCCGAGCTGCGACAGGGTCGAATACGCCACCACCCGCTTGATGTCGTTCTGCACCACCCCGATCAGGCCCATGAAGAACGCGGTGATCGCCCCGATCACCAGCACCACGCTAAGCGCGGTCTCGGACAGTTCGAACAGCGGCGACATCCGCGCCACCATGAAGATCCCGGCGGTGACCATCGTGGCGGCATGGATCAGCGCCGAGATCGGGGTCGGGCCCTCCATCGAGTCGGGCAGCCACACGTGCAGCGGGGCCTGCGCCGATTTGCCCATCGCGCCGATGAACAGCAGGATGCAGATCACCGTCATCAGGTTCCACGGGGTACCGTCGATCAGTTCGATCTGCGAGTCCACCTGCCCCGGGGCGGCGGCGAACACCTGGGCGTAGTCCAGGGTGCCGAAGTAATACAGGACACAGGCGATCCCGAGCAGGAAGCCGAAGTCCCCGACCCGGTTCACCAGGAACGCCTTCAGGTTGGCGAAGATCGCCGATTCGCGCTGGTACCAGAACCCGATCAGCAGGTACGAGACCAGTCCAACCGCTTCCCAGCCGAAAAAAAGCTGCAGGAAGTTGTTGGCCATGACCAGCATCAGCATCGAGAACGTGAACAGCGAGATGTAGGCGAAGAAGCGCTGGTAGCCGGGGTCGTCGCGCATATAGCCGATGGTGTAGATGTGCACCATCAGCGACACGAAAGAGACCACCGCCATCATCAGCGCGCTCAATCTATCGACCAGGAACCCGATCTCGAATGCGACCCCGCCCGAGGTCATCCAGGTGTAGACCGAGGCGTTGTAGACTTCGCGTCCGTCGAACCAAAAGCCGTAAAGCGTCTCGACCGACAGCACGGTCGACACCGCCACCGCGGCGATCGTGATCCAGTGGGCCCCGGCGCGTCCGATCTTGCGCCCGAAAAGCCCCGCCACGACGGCTCCGAACAACGGCGCCAGCACGATCGCGAGGTATTGGTTTTCGACGTTCATGATCACGCTACCCGGCCATCATCCTTTGAGGGTGTCTATTTCGTCGACGTTGATCGTCGAGCGGTTGCGGAACAGCACCACCAGGATCGCCAGCCCGATGGCCGCCTCGGCCGCGGCCACGGTCAGGATGAAGAACACGAACACCTGCCCGTCGACTGAGCCCAGATAGCGCGAGAACGCGACGAAGTTCATGTTCACCGACAACAGCATCAGCTCGATGGCCATCAACAGGATCAGCACGTTCTTGCGGTTCAGGAACACGCCGGCGACGCTGATGCAGAACAGCACCGCGCCGAGGATCAGAAAATGGGTCAGCCCGATCATGCCAGCGGGTCCTTGGTCTCGGAACGCATCTGCACTACCCGCAGCCGGTCCTCCTTGCGCACCTGGACCTGGCGCGAGGGTTGCTGGTAGCGGGTGTGCGGGCGGCGCCTGAGCGTCAGCGCGATCGCCGCCACGATCGCCACCAGCAGGATCACCGCGGCGATCTCGAACGGATACACGTAGTCGGTGTACAGGAGTTCGCCCAGTTCCTTGGTGTTCGAGTAGCCGATTTCGTGCGGGACCGGTTGCGGAAACTTATCGAAGCCGAAGCGCTTGGCGCCGATCACCATCAGCATCTCGACCAGCATCACCGCGGCCACCGCGATGCCGATTGGCAGGTAGCGTGCGAAGCCCTCCTTGAGCGGCGCGACGTTGACGTCGAGCATCATCACCACGAACAGGAACAACACCATCACCGCGCCCACGTAGACCAGCACCAGCACGATGGCCAGGAACTCGACTTCCAGCAGCAGCCAGATCGCGGCGCTGGTGAAAAAGCACAGCACCAGGAACAGCGCCGCGTAGACCGGGTTGCGCACCGCGATCACGGCCAGCGCCGAGGCCACCAGGACGGTTGCGAAAAAGTAAAAAACCAGTTGCTCGATGCTCATCGGTACGCGGCGTCCTCGCGCCGGGCCGCGGCGATTTGCGCCTCGAAGCGGTCGCCGATGGCCAGCAGTTGCGACTTGGTGACCACGTTCTCACCGCGGTTTTCGAAGTGGAACTCGTGGATGTCGGTCTCGACGATCGAATCCACCGGGCACGATTCCTCGCAGAAGCCGCAGTAGATGCACTTGAACAGGTCGATGTCGTAGCGGGTGGTGCGCCGGCTGCCGTCGGCGCGTACCTCGGAGTCGATCGTGATCGCCAGCGCCGGGCACACCGCCTCACAAAGCTTGCAGGCGATGCAGCGCTCCTCGCCGTTGGGGTAGCGCCGCAGCGCGTGCAGGCCGCGAAAGCGCGCCGACTTCGGGGTCTTCTCCTCGGGGTAGAAGATCGTGAACTTGGGTTTGAAGAAATAGCCGACGGTCAGGCGCAGTCCTTTCATCAGCTCGATCAGCGCCAAGCTCTTCAGGTACCGGACAGTCAGCTTGAACCACCTCATGGCGCCCACCACCACCATTGCTCGACCACGAACAGCGCGACCAGCAGGAGCCATACGATCGTGATCGGGATGAACACCTTCCACCCCAGGCGCATGATCTGGTCGTAGCGGTAGCGCGGAAACGTCGCCCGCAGCCACAGATAGACGAACAGGAACAGACAGGTCTTGGCGAAGAACCAACCGATGCCGTCCGGCAGCCCCGGGATCGGCGACAGCCAGCCGCCGAGAAACATGACCGAGGCCAGCGCCGAGATCATGATCATGTTGGCGTATTCGCCCAGGAAGAACAGCGCGAACGCCGAGCCCGAGTACTCGACGTGGAACCCGGCCACGATCTCGGACTCGCCCTCGGCCACGTCGAACGGCGCGCGGTTGGTCTCGGCCACGCCGGAGACGAAATAGATCACGAACAGCGGCGCGAGCGGCCACATGAACCAGTTCCAGAACCCGCCCTGCTGGGCCAGCACGATCTCGCTCAAGTTCAGGCTGCCGGCCGCGATCAGCACCCCGACCAGGGCGAAGCCCATCGCGATCTCGTAGGCCACGATCTGCGCGGCCGAGCGCATCGCGCCCAGGAACGCGTATTTCGAGTTCGACGCCCAGCCGGCGATGATGACCCCGTAGACCCCGAGCGAGGTCATCGCCAGGATGTACAGGAGTCCCGCGTCGAGGTTGGCCAGCATCAGGCCCTCGTCGAACGGGATCACGGCCCAGGCCACGAACGCCGGGATCAGGGTCAGGAGCGGCGCCAGCACGAACAGGAACTTGTTCGCATTCGTCGGGATGACGATTTCCTTCAGCAGGAGCTTGATCACGTCGGCGAACGGCTGCAGCAGCCCGAACGGGCCGACCCGGTTGGGGCCGATGCGCACCTGCATGGAGCCGATCACGCGCCGCTCCGCCAGGGTCAGGAACGCGACCATCAGGATCAGCGGGATCGTGATCGCCAGGATCTTGGCCACCGTCCACGCCAAATAGATCAGCTCGGTCATTCGCCTGCCGGCTCCAGTTCGAGTCGCTCGAGCCCGACCAGCGCCGCGGTCGCGGCACACCCGGCGGGCACGATCACGCAGCCCGGGGCGACCGACGCATCGGCCAGCGCCTCGACCTCGACGGTGGTCTCTCCGGCGCTGACCCGGACCCGTCCGGCGGCGGCGCCGGCGCGCTCCAGGTCATCAGGGTGCACGCGCAGCCGGCCGGGCTCTCCATGCACGGTGTCCTGCAGCGCCCGCGATCGGCGGACCATCGCATTGCATCCGTAGATCGGCACTTCGACCAGGACTTCCAGGGCGTCGCCGCTGGATTCGGCCGGGGCCCGGCAATCGGTCGCCGTCGGTGCCGGCTCGCCCGCGCTCAGCGCGGCGGCGATCTCCTCGCGCACCTGCTCGATCCGGGTGTGCTCGAAGCCGGGCGCCTCCAGTGCGCCGCCGAGCGCCCGCAGCACCTTCCAGCCCGGGCGCGCGTCGTCCGGAGGAGTCCCGGCCGCGGCGCTCACCTGGGTCGTGCCGGCGGCGTTGGTCAGGCTGCCCTCGACTTCCGGCAGCACCGCCAGCGGCAGGATCAGATCGGCCAGTCGACGCACCGGTTCGCTGGCGAACGCGCCCAGGTAGACGACCGTTTCGGCGGCTGCCAGAACCTCGCCGGCGCGGGCGCCGAGGGCGTGGTCCAGTTCGGGCTCGAAGTCGTAGATCAGGTAGCCGCGGCGCGGTCGTTCCAGCATCGCTTGTGCGTTCAGTCCGGGCTCGGGATCGGCGGCCCCGCCGGCCAGCCGGTGCGGCAGCGCGCCCACGCTCCAGGCGCCGGCACCGTTGGCCCCCGCCGGCATCTCGGCGTAGTGCGCGCCGGTGGACTCAGCGCACGCGCTGGCCAGCGCGCGCAGGATCGAAGCGTCGCGATGGTCGACCGCGCCCGCACCGAGAAGGATCGTTGCGCGCTCGGAGTCTTTCAGTCCGCCCGCGATCGTCGCGATCGCGTCGTCCACGTCGGCCGCCGCGATCAGCTTGCCCAGCTTGCCCTTGGCCTTGACCCCGAGCGCCTTGGCGACGCCGGCCAGCACCGCGGCCCAGGCCGATGGCCGGGCCACGATGCCCTGCGCCAGGTCGAAGTGAGAGTCGTAGCCGCGCGCGGCCAGCGCGTAGACCCGCGCCCCGCGGCGCCACGCCTGGCGCACGTTGTGACCCAGAATCGGCGCGTCGTGGCGCACGTTGGCCCCGACCAGGAACAGCGCGTCGGCGCGAGACAGATCGGGGACCGCGCGCCCGAGTCCCGGGTGCAGCGGGAAGCCGTCCTGGTCGTCGAAATCAAGCTGTCGCAAGCGATGGTCGACGTGGTGGCAGCCGAGCGCACGGGCCAGCTTCTGCGCCAGGTACAGCTCCTCGTTACTGGCGTTCGGGCTCAGCAGTACGCCGAGCTCGTCGCCGGCCACCGCGCGCAGCGCCGCGGCGGCCTGGTCGAGCGCCTCGGGCCAGCCCAGCTCGTGCCATTGGCCGTCGCGTTTGATCAGCGGGGTCCTGGCGCGGTCGTCCGCGTACAAGCCGTGGAAGCCCCAGCGGTCGCGGTCGCTGAGCCAGCTCTCGTTGATCTCCTCGTTGTCGCGCGGCACCGCGCGCAGGATGCGGCCGCGAAGCTGATGATAGTAGAGGTTGGAGCCGAGCGGATCGTGGTTGGCCACCGCGGCGCGCGCGCGCAGCTCCCAGGCGCGCGCCGCGAACCGGAACGGCTTGTTGGTCAGCGCCCCGACCGGGCACACGTCGATGACGTTGCCGGAAAGCTCCGAGTCGATCGAGCGCCCGATGAAAGTCGAGATGGACATGGTCTCGCCGCGCCCCATGCCCCCCAGCTCCGAGGTGCCGGCGATCTCCTCCAGAAACCTCACGCAGCGGGTGCAGTGGATGCACCGGGTCATATCGGTCGCGATCAGCGAGCCGAGGTTCTCGTCCTTGACCACCCGCTTGCGCTCGGAAAAGCGCGCGACCGAACGGCCGAAGCCCATCGACAGATCCTGCAGCTCGCATTCGCCGCCCTGGTCGCAAATCGGGCAGTCCAGCGGGTGGTTGATCAGCAGGAATTCCATCACGTTCTGCTGTGCCGACAGCGCCCGTTTCGACTGGGTGTAGACCTTCATCCCGTCCATGACCGGGGTCGCGCAGGCGGGCAGCGGCTTGGGCGCCTTTTCGACGTCGACCAGGCACATCCGGCAGTTGGCCGCGATCGACAGCTTCTCGTGGTAGCAGAAGCGCGGGATCGTGATCCCGGCCTCGTCGGCGACCTGGATGATCATCGCCCCCTTGGGCGCGGTCAGCGCCTTGCCGTCGATCTCGATCGTGACGGTGTCCACCGGACGGGCCGCGGTTTCGCTCATGCCGCGGCCTTCGGCGGATCGCCGCCGTCGACCATCGAGCGGCCATGCTCGACGTAGTACTCGAACTCGGGCCGGTAATGGCGCAGAAAGCCCTGTACCGGCCAGGCCGCGGCCTCGCCGAACGCGCAGATCGTATGGCCCTCGATCTGGCCCGCGGCGGAGGCCAAAAGGTCGATGTCCTCGGATCGCCCGCGGCCCTCGACGATCCGGGTCAGCACCCGGTACATCCAGCCGGTGCCCTCCCGGCACGGAGTGCACTGGCCGCACGATTCCTTGTAATAAAAGCGCGCGATCCTCCGGCAGGCCTTGACCATGCAGGTGGTCTCGTCCATCACCACGACCGCGCCGGAGCCAAGCCCGGACCCGGCTCGCTGCAGGCTGTCGAAGTCCATCGTGGTCTCGAGCATGATCTCGGCCGGCAGCACCGGCATCGACGAGCCGCCCGGAATCACGGCCTTGAGCGTGTGCCCTTTGCGTACCCCGCCGGCCAGCTCCAGCAGCTCCCTGAACGGGGTCCCGAGCGGCACTTCGTAGTTGCCCGGCTGGTTCACGTGGCCGGACACCGAGAACACCTTCGGCCCACCGTTGTTGGGTCGGCCGATCTCCAGGAACCAATCCGCGCCGTTGCGCATGATCGCCGGGATCGACGCGAAGGTCTCGGTGTTGTTGATTGTCGAGGGCTTGCCATAAAGCCCATACACCGCCGGGAACGGCGGCTTGAACCGCGGCAGCCCCTTCTTGCCCTCGAGCGATTCCATCAGCGCGGTCTCCTCGCCGCAGATGTAGGCGCCGGCGCCGAGCACGTTGTAGAGGTCGAAATCGACCCCGCTGCCGAGGATGTTCTTGCCCAGATAACCGGCGTCGTAAGCCTCCTGCACCGCGTCCTCGATGCGCTCGAACGGCTCGTGGTGGAACTCGCCGCGCAGGTAGTTGTAGCCGACCGTGGCGCCCATCGCGTAGCCGCCGATGGCCATCCCCTCGATGATCGCGTGCGGGTTGTAGCGCAGGATGTCGCGGTCGTGACAGGTGCCGGGCTCGGACTCATCCGAGTTGCACAGCACGTACTTCTGACCGGGCGCGGTGCGCGGCATGAAGCTCCACTTGAGCCCCGTCGGGAAGCCGGCCCCGCCGCGCCCGCGCAGCGCCGAGCGCTTCACCGCCTCGATGATCTCCTCGGCCGGGGTCTTGTCCTTCAGAATCTTCTCCCACGCCTCGTAGCCGCCGATGTCCTGGTAGTTCTCCAGGGTCCAGGGCTCGTCGAACGCGAGCGTGGTGAACACGACGTTGTGGCCGGGGGTGCTCATTTGAGTGCGTCCAGGATCTGGTCCACCTTGGCGGTGGTCAGGTGCTCGTGGTAATGGCCGTCTACGATCATCATCGGCGCGCCGACGCAG
>JBFJNB010000120.1:0-7182 GCA_041633655.1 Lysobacterales bacterium
CCCGGGGCCGCACCATGAGGCGCTTTGCCTGCTCGGCCCACCCGCACGAGGACTGGGCCGAACATTTCGCCCACTTCCTGCACATCACCGAGACGTTCGAAACGGCCGCCTCGTTTCTGCCCGACCGCCGCCCGACGGGCGACTGGATCGAGCGCTGGATCGATCTGGCGCGGGGTCTGAACGAAATGAATCGCAGCCTCGGCGCGGATCTGCCTTATCCGTTTGTGCTGACCGAGCGGGTCGTGGAGAAGCTCCGCTACGTCAATCGTCTGCTGAATCGACGAGTCGGATTCTCGCCTTGACGCCGGGTACCGGCGGCAGGGCTTCGAACGCCTGTTTCAGGCTCGCCTGCCAGGCGATTCGCAACTCGCGCAGATAATCGTCGTCCTCGTCGAAAGGAATATGGCGCGAGCGGCCGATGCGGCCCGTCTCACACACCAGCAGCTCGATCGGCGGGCCGACGGTGGCGTTGCTGCGCATGGTCGAGTCCATCGACACCAGCGCGCATTTGACCGCCTCGGCCAGGGCCAGGTCGTGGGTGACGATCCGATCCAGTATCGGCTTGCCGTACTTGAGTTCACCGATCTGCAGGTAGGGCGAGCGCGCCGCGGCGCGGATATAGTTGCCCTCCGGGTATACGAGGTAGATCTGCGGCGGATGGCCGGCGATCTGACCGCCGAGGATGAAGGTCGCGTCGGGGCTGAAGTCCTTCGGTTTCTGCTTGCGGTGCTTGCCGATCTCGGTAACGTTGATCCGGCCGATGTATTCGGCGGCCTCCGAGAGGTGTGCTACGGTTTTGAGGTTCGGCTCGCCGTCCTCCGTGAGATCCCGACGAATCTGGCGGACCACGGCCTGGCTGGTGGCCAGATTGCCGGCGCTCAGAATCGTCATCTCCCGCGTCGGATCGTCGATCAGGCGGTGCATCTTGCTGTAGGTGCTCATCTGGTCGACGCCCGCGTGGGTGCGAGAATCCGAGGCCATGACCAGGCCCTGATCGACGCAGATTGCCAGGCAGTAAGTCACCGTGGGACCCCTTTGGTGCGCAAAAGGACATTCTAGCCTGGATGTCGCTCCGGTTGCCCGCGCTTGTCGGTTGATATTCTCCCGGATCGTGCCACGATGTCGGGACGAAGCGGTCACAGGTGATGACGCACGACGACGCAAACCCCTCGAATCCAACCGGCGCGGTCGAGTTCATCGGCCCGTGGTACCGGGTCGGGGCGCTTTTGTGGAGCGGCGTGATCGTCGCGGTGCTGCTGGGCGCGCTGCTCGCGGTCGTGGTAGGCGATCAGCTCGAAACCGAGCACGGCGGTCGTTTCGGCGCCGTGCTGGCCGCGGTGGTGGTCACCGGGTACACCCTCGGCTGCTGGATTCCGTTCGGCCGGACCCCGGGCCTGTGGCTCTGTTCGGCGCGGCTGGTGGACTTCCGCAGCGGGGCTCGGCCACGCCCGTGGCAGTGCCTGGTCCGGTTCGCGATCGCGCCGTTGTCAGTGGCGGCGCTGCTGGTCGGCGTGTTGTGGGTCCTGCGCCAGCCCTACCGGCGCACCTGGCACGATCTGATCGCGCGCACCGCGGTGATCGGGGACGGCTCGCTGCGCTCCCCCAGCGTGGAGGAACGCGAGGAAAGCAAATACTGCATCCAGCCACCGCCCTGGGAGCAGCGCCGCGTGCGGGGCTAGCCCAGCGGTTCCAGCTCCACCAGGTAACGCAGCGGTCCCCCCGGGATTAGCGTATCGAACGGATAGCAGGTGACCAGGGTCAGGCGGCGGCCCTCGGGTTCGAGCTGCAATTGCTCCTGGCGCAGGTCGAGGACCCGGGTGGCGACCACCCGGTACGGGTCGAGACCCTTCGGATGCTCCAGGTCGATCCGGTCGCCGGGGCGCAGCCGGGCGATGAACCCGAAATGGGTGTCGCGGTGACCGCTAAGGACCACGTGGCCGAAGCGCCCCGGGACCGCGCTGGGCGGGACGTGACTGGGGCCGAACGCGAGATTCCGGCCGCTGGCCTGGCTCAGCACGATGCGATCGATCGATTGAGCCGGCCAGCGCAGCTTGGCCACCGGCCAGGTGTCCGCCCACGGCCACGGGCGCGGCCGGCCGCCGGCGACACGGGCCTCGCGCCAGGAACGCTCCAGGAGCACCTGTGCCAGCGCGGCCTTGCCCTTCATCCACAGGCCGTCGCCGAGCAGCCACAGGCCTCCCGCGGCCGCGGCGACGACGAACACCGCGGCGCCCAGTCGGATCGGACTAGTCGGCATCGCGCAGGCGGCGCGCAAACACCCAACCGGTCAGGATCAGCATCAGCCCGAACGCGATCCGCAGGCCACTGTCGGTGGCGGTCGCCGGCAGCGCCACGGCCAGCGCCGCGTTGGCGATGCGCCCGGTCGACAGCGGCAGACCGGCCGGTCGCACCGGGGTCTTGTCGACCGCGACAAAGCTGGTATAGCGGCTGACCAGCCGGTGCTTCAGCGCGACGGCCAGGGTCTCGGCGCGGATCTCGGTCGGGTCGGCGCCCAGCGCGAGATCGTCCATCAGCGTCCCGATCTTGCGCCGCGCCCACAGACTGGCAATGCCCGCCCCGGGGGTGTCGGCCTTGAGGTCGACGAACGCGCTCCAGGCATCCAGCGGCGTGTTGCCGCACACCTCGGCCGCACCGTCGAGCGAGTCCAGCCGCGCGGCGATCATCAGCGGCTCCCCCAGGTACAGATCGCCGGGCCTGAACGGGTACATCTCGGAGAGCCCGGGCCAGTCCACGCAAACCTCGGTCAGCACCGGGTGTTCGAGCCGCCGGAGCAGCCCGTCCATGCGCTCGGCGACCTGCTCCTGGGAGCCGATGAAGGTATAGCTGCCGCGCCCGAACTGGGCCGCTTTGCGCATGAAATAGCCGTTCGGGGCCGGACCGATGCCGACCGTGAACAGCCGCGATTCCCCGAGTTGCGCCTCGATCCGGGCGAACAGCTCGGTCTCGTTGGCGACCGATCCGTCGGTGATGAACACCACCTGGCGCAGATAGCCGGGCGCGGCGGCGCCGCCCAGCGCCAGGTCGAGCGCGGCGGCGATCTCGGTGCCGCCGCCGGCGCTCAAGTCCTCGACGAAGTCGATTGCGGCGCCGATCGCCTGATCGTCGGCGAGGCGGGCGCCGGGGAACAACGCGGTGGGCGCGGAGTTGAACGAGATCACGTTGAAACGGTCGTCCGGCGAGAGGCTGCCGAGCGCCATCAGCAGCGACTCGCGCGCCTGCTCCAGCGAAGCCCCGTGCATCGACCCGGACGTGTCGATGACCAGCACCAGCTCGCGCGGGCGTTGTTCGGGATAATCGGCCTGCGGCGGCATCACCATCAGCAGCGCGTAGGCGCCGTCGGCATCGGCCTCGGAAAACAGTGCCGCCTGTGGCGCCTGCTTGAGGCTCGGCTCCCAGACCAGCTCGAAATCACGTTCCGGCGGCACCTCGCCGGCGGCCAGCTCGATTGCGTAGCGGCCGTTGGACTCGGCGACCGACACGTCGTGGTAGAGGCTTTCCAGGCGGGTCAGCTCGAATCCGGCATCGAGCTGGATTTGGAGCTCGACCCGGTTGGTGCCCGGCGCGGTGGCATAGACCGGACGCGAAACGGGCTCGTCCGTCAGCGTCCGTTGAATCGCCTCTCGCTCCGGGGCACCCGGCTCGTAGCGGGGCGCCAGCGCCATCGGAAAGCGCAGGCTGAAACCGCCGTCGCGGTAGCTCAGCTCCTGGACATAGGAAATCTGCACCTCGATGGTCTCGCCCGGCGGCAGGTTGGCGACCCGCGAGGTGAACAGGTTGGGGCGCTCCTGGGTCAGCAGGCTGGCGCGTTTGCCGGCCGCTCTGGCTTCCCGGTAGACCTCGGCCGCGGCCCGCTTCTCGCGGATCTCCCCCTCGATCAGGCGGCTGCCGATGCGCATCCGAAGCCGATTGACCGCGGCGTCCTCCGGCAGCGGGAACGCGTAGATCCCCTCGGCGAATTCGCCCGATTCGTTGACGAAGTTCTGGTTGACCTCGACCTCGGCGACCATCCCCGAGACCCGCATCCGGACCTTGGTTTCCAGCCTCGCGGCCGCCAGCGGCTCCTCCACGCCCGGACGCTCCAGGAAAAACGACCCCGCGGTCACCGCATCCAGGCCCTGGGCGTAGGCGGCGCGCAGACCGAGCGCCAGCGTGAAATACGCCAGGATGCCGAGCAGGACCCGGTCCTTGTAATGGAGTCGACGGCGCCGGCGCGGCGCGGCGCCCTTCTCTTGGCGCACGACGAATGCGGGACGGGCATCTTGATCGCGCCTCAGCCGGCTCGAGATTTCACGCTTGCGCGCGGGCGTTCGGTTCATGTTGGCGTCCTTGATTCGGGCGGTGCGTCCATTGCAATCCCTCGTCTTGACCTGGGAAGGCGGGAAGGGTGAACTAGCGCGGGTGAGTTGTGGCAAAAAAAAGGCAGTTGTCGCGCGGGGGTCCGGGGCCGGGGGCATCTTGGATAGCATGGACGCCGACCCGGAGACGAAGGAGGACGACCAGTGGCGCGACGCATAGCGGTGGTAGAGGACGAGGGCGCGATTCGCGAGAACTACGTCTCGGCGTTGCGCCGCTACGGCTACGAGGCGGAGGGTTACCCGGATCGCGCGGGCGCGCTGCGCGCGTTCGCCGGGCGTCTGCCTGACCTGGTCATCATTGACGTCGGTCTGGCCGACGAGCCGGAGGGCGGCTTCGAGCTGTGCCGCGAGTTGCGCGGGCGTTCGCGCTCGCTGCCGATCATTTTCTTGACCGCGCGCGACTCGGACCTCGACGTGATTTCGGGCCTGCGCCTGGGCGCCGACGACTACCTGACCAAGGATATCAGCCTGCAGCACCTCCTCGCCCGCGTGGTCGCGCTGTTCCGGCGGGTCGAGGCGCTGCGCTCGCCGGACCCCGAGACGACCCGGGTCAAGCAGGGCGACCTGGTGCTGGAACTGGAGAGCATGAACGCGACCTGGAAGGACCAGGCGGTGCCGCTGACGGTGACCGAGTTCTGGATGACCCACACGCTCGCCCGCTTCCCCGGCCACGTGAAGAGCCGCGACCAGTTGATGGACGATGCCAACGTGGTCGTGGACGCCTCCACCATCACCTCGCACATCAAGCGCATCCGCAAGAAATTCGCCGCCGTCGATCCTTCGTTCGAGCACATCGAGACGGTGCACGGGGCCGGCTACCGGTGGAGACCTGATTGAGCCTGCGCCGCCAACTGCTGCTGCTGGCGTTGGTGTTGTTGATTCTGCCGGTGGCGGCGTGGCAGGTGGCGTTGCGGATCGAGGAGTTCCTGCGCGAAGCACGCCAGGAGGCGCTGGTGACCTCGGCGCGCTCGCTGGCCCGCGCGTTCGTCGCCGACGAGGTCGTGGCCGAGCTGGTCCTGGCCGGCGGCGGCATCTACGTGCATTCGATCGGTTTCGCCCCGCGCACCGACGGCTACGACGACGACTGGCTGCTGTGGACCCCCTGGGAGCAGTGGTTCGAGTCGCCCCGGGGCGCGCTGCGCATGAGCGTGCTGCTGGCCGCCGATCCGCGCCGTCTGTATGTGTTGGTGCGGGTCAGCGACCCGAGCCTGGCGCGCGCCGCGATCTCGCCCAGCGGATTTCGTGACGGCGACCACCTGCTGCTGAAGTTGGTCGACGAGCGCGGGCTCCATTCCTACCGGATCGTGCCCAGCGTGCCGGGGGCGCTCGAAATCGTCGCGGTCAGCCCGGGCGCGGCGCTGCCCCCGCCACCGCTGGAGGGTGCCTGGCGTGAGCACGACGACACCCGCGGCTACCTGGTCGAGTTCAGCCTGCCGCGCTCGCTGATCCGCTCGCAGCTCGCGCTGGCAGCGGTCGATACCGGCGACGGGCTCGGCCCGGGCCACTTAGCCGGCACGGTCCGCGACGGGCGGGTGGAGCCGCGGCGGCTGGTGTACCGCTCGCCCGCCTGGAGCGCGCGGCTTTCCGAACTGACCCCGCCGGGGACCCGTGCCTGGCTGATCGCGGACGGCGGCTGGGTCCTGGCCAGTGGGGGCCGGCTCGATTCGGCGGCTCCGGCTGAGCCGCGCGGCTGGCACCGGCTTTTATATCGGCTGCTGGCGCGGCGGTCGCTGGAGGCGGCCCCGGTGCGCGATCCCGGGGCCGATCTGCGGCTGAACGGTGGCGAGTTGGACGCGGCATTCCGCGGCGAACTGGCGGTGCGCTGGCGCACCGCGTCGGGCTCCGCGGTGCTGGGCTCGGTCGCGGTGCCGGTTACCGACGGCAATCGCGCGGTCGGCGCGCTGGTGCTGGAGCAGCCGGCCGACGCGCTGCTGCTGGCCACCAACCGCACCGCGGGGCAGGTGCTCGGCCTGACGATCGGAGTGGTGGTTTTGATCGTCGCCGCGCTGCTCGCTTACGCGTCGCTCCTGTCCTGGCGGGTGCGGCGGCTGCGCAACGCGGCCGAGGCGGCGATCGACGGCGACGCGTCCGCCAGCGTGACCCTGCCCGGGGCCGCGACCAACGACGAGATCGGCGATCTCTCGCGCAGCTTTTCGCGCCTGCTGACCGAGCTCAAGTCCTACAACGATTACCTGAAGACGCTCGCCGGCAAGCTGTCGCACGAGCTGAACACCCCATTGGCGGTGGTGCGCTCCTCGCTCGACAACCTCGCCGACGAATCGCTGCCGGAGGAGGCCGCCCGCTACGCCGATCGCGCGCGCGAGGGTGCCGAACGCCTGCAGCGGATCCTGCGCGCGATGAGCGAGGCCCAGCGCCTGGAGCAGTCGATCGACGCGGCCGACCCGGTGGACTTCGACCTGGTCGAGGTCGTCAGCGGCTGCGTCCAGGGCTACCGCGAGCTCGACGCCGATCACGATTGGCGCCTCGAATGCGTCACCGAAAAGCTGCCGCTGAGGGGTTCACCCGAACTGATTGCCCAGCTGCTGGACAAGCTCACCGACAACGCGCGCAGCTTTGCGCCGACCGGCACCGAGATCGTCATCTCCGTTGCCCCGATGCGCAACGGCGCCCGAGTGAGCGTAGCCAACGACGGCCCCCTGCTGCCGGAGGACCTGCGCTCCCGGCTGTTCGAATCGCTGGTGACGACCCGCCAGAAATCCGGCGACCAGGTGCACCTTGGGCTCGGCCTGCACATCGTGCGCCTGATCGCGCACGCCCACCGCGGCACCGTCAAGGCGGCCAACCG
>JBFJNB010000121.1:0-7139 GCA_041633655.1 Lysobacterales bacterium
CCCTGCGCACTGACCCCCTTATTGGGCATTAGAAGGGCCATTTAGGAGAATCGGCCTTCTAAAACAGACGAGCAAGACGCGAGGATAATCCTCGTTTGCCGATGCGCTCAGAAGGGACCCATCGCGCCGACTTTGTCGATCAGGCGCTTGCTCTCGGTCGGCGGCAGGGACCGGTTCCAGTGCACCAGGAGCCTGGGGTAGGCGGTGGGCTCGAAGCCCAGGCTCCGGTCGATTCGCTCGGCGCGCTTGTCGCCGACGTAGCCGAACACCGCCGCCTTGTCACCGAGGTGCGCGAGCGCCGAGCGCAACGTGAACCGCGCGATGCCCCCGAGGCGGCGAATCCCGGCGCGCTCCTGCGCGGACAGCCGGCGGAAGACGCGCTCGTCGAAACACATGCCGCCGCCGAGGTAGCAGTCCTGAAGCGCGGTGAAATGGCAATAGCCGACCGCGAGCCGGCCGAGCGCGCCCGAGTGAAGGAACGTGACGAAGTGGATCGGTTGATCGGGCGGCGGGTGGTGGAACACCCGGCGGAACAGGTCCCCGACCAGCGCATCGACATCCGCATCGTGCCGCTCCACGCGCAGCAGTTCCATCATCTCGCCCCGTCCAGAATCCGGACCAGCCCGTCGGGACTCGTCCAGTCCGAGCCACAGACGAAGCGCGGTACGTTCCATCGCTCCGATTTCGCGGTCAGATAGCCCGGTCCGACGCCGAACGCGGCGCGCAACCCGATGGTCTCGCCGAAGCTCGGCAGGTACTCTTTGCGCAGATAGTCGCTGGACTCTCCCCACGGATGCGCGAAGAAGCGCGATGCCCGCCCGGTGCGTTGTTGCAGATAGGCCGCGGCCTGTCTGATCTCGGCGTCGCATTCTTTCCGGGTGTCGATGTTGCGAAACGTCCCCCGCTCGTTGTCCTTCTGCGCGGTTTTGGGAACGGTCGGATGGTTGTGGTCCCAACTGTGGTTCTCGATCGAGAGAAGGCCCGAGCGCGCGGCCGGTTGCCACCAGTCGTCGTGCCACCAGTTGCGGCCGCCGAAATCGATCCGGTCCATCGCGGCGCGGGCCTCCGGGGAGACGATCACGAACGAGCTCGCGTGCAGCATGGGCTGCGCGTCCGGGTGAGAGTCGGCGAACTCGGTCATGATCCGGTAGAAGCTCTTCTGGTGCCCATGGGTCGGGTGCTCGAAATCCTCGTAATCGAACACCGCGCCGTCGTCGAAGGTCAGTACCACCAGAGGCTGATGCGGCCGCTCCTCGAGCGCGATCCGGATGGCGTCTTCGAGCGGCACGATCCCGAAGCCCGCATCGGTGATCGTGACGAGGTCGGAAGCCAGCGCGACGTGGTCGTTGTCGGAGTAATCGTTGCCCAGGACGTTGACCGAATGGTAGGTCAGGATCGGGATCGCCATCGGGCCAATGATGGCCCACATCGGGGTCAAACGCGAGCGTCGATCCGATGAAGACCCGCCTGGCGGGCCAGCGCCCGCGCCTCGGTCAATTCGGCGCCGGTGGGGCGGCGATCCACGTCGTCGTACTTGCCCTTGGACTCGGGCGCGCCGACCTGAAACACCGGCCGGTACTGATCCATGATGTTGACGTAAGTGTCGGGGGATAACTCATCGGCCAGCCACCGGAAGATCTCGCCGGCTTCCTCGACCAGGCCCGGCATCACCAGGTGGCGGACCAGCAGGCCGCGGCGGGCCAGCCCGTCGGGCCCGAACTTGAGGTCACCGACCTGCCGGTGCATCTCGCGGATCGCCGCGCGCGCCCGCTCGGGGTAGTCCTTGGCCTTGACCAGCCGGCGCGAACTCTCGTAGGTCCAGAACTTGAAGTCCGGCATGTAGATGTCGATCAGGCCGTCCAGCAGCTCCAGCGACTTGAGCGAGTCGTAGGCCGAGGTGTTGTAGACGATCGGCAAGTTCAGACCCCGCGGCAGGGCTTGCGCGATTGCCTCGATCACCTGCGGGGCCACGTGCTCGGGGGTCACGAAGTTGATGTTGTGGCAGCCGCGCTCCTGCAGCGCGAGCGCCAGATCCGCGATTTCGGCGGCGCTCAGCTCGCGCCCGGCGTGCTGCTGGGAGATGTCCCAGTTCTGGCAGAAAACGCAGCGCAGGTTGCACATCCCGAAGAAGATCGTGCCGGAGCCGTGCCAGCCGCGCAGGCAGTCCTCCTCGCCGAAATGCGCAAACGCGCTGGACACGATCGCGTGGCGCCCGGTGTTGCAAACCCTGGCGCGGTCCTGGAGGCGGTTGACGTGGCAGTTGCGCGGGCAGGCGCAGCAGTCGGCCAGCTCGGCGATCGCGGCGGCGACCCGACCCGGCAGCAGGCCCGCACGCCAGGCTGAGCGAGCCGCCGGCTGGTAGTCCTCGATCACCCAGCGCCGGTCCGTAACATCGGCCAGTCGGCGCGCGAACATCATCCCTCCAGTTTAGTCGCTTTGGCGGGATACCTCAGGGTGCAGCCCGGGCAGGGGTTCCGGCTCGCGCTCGAGCCAGGGGAGCACCGTGTTTTCTTGCACCGCTGCACGGATCCGCGGATCGGCGAAAAACGCGTCCGTGTCGAGGTGGTCGCACTCGCGCAGGACCTCGACCACGGTCGGCCGGGTCCGGGCGATGGCCTTGCCCATCTGCTTTTCCACCGGCAGGATCGCGGCCAGGATCTTGTCGGGCCCGTGCGGCAGGTTCTCGGCCGGGAAACCCTGAATCGCGCTGAACGCCCGGCCGAGCAGGCTGCGGCGGCGCATCTGACCGAGCGCCCAGCGGTTGATCCGGTACGGGAACGGAAACCGGTCCGGTTCGATCTGGTAGGTCTGGATCCGCCGCAGTACCTCGCGATCGATCAGCTCGCGCGCGAGCAGATGTTCGATGTGGTTGTTGTCGACGAATCCGACGTGCTCGAAGCACTCGTTCAGCAGAAAATCCACCGGGCCGAAATAGTCGAGGTAGGGATAGTCGATCCGCTCGAGGTTGCGCTCGACCCGCGGATGGTCGAGGCGGCTGAAGCGGCGTGCCGGCTCCAGCCCCGCGGCGGCCAGCATGAAGCGGCCGACCGAGGTGCACGCCATGTAGGTGGGATCGGGATCTTCGCAGTCGAAGTTGTAGCCGCGCACGGTCTCTATGTATTCGGCCGCCTTGCGGTTGATCGCCGGGGCGTGGCCGGCGGCGTAATCGCGGTGGCGGTAGACCTCCACGTAGGAGCAGTAGCGCGCGCCGAGAAACACGCTCAGCGGCACCGGCCGCACGCCTTTCTCGTAGGTCTCCACGACCACCGGGAAACGCCGGCCGCGGTGTTCCAGGATCGCGAAGAACCCGGAGTGCGACGAGAACCCGCGGGGCACACTGAACGAGGTGTAGACGCCGTTGCCGTCGAGGTTGACGTTGGCCAGCAGCACGTCCCCGGGACGAAACCGGATACCCCGGTAGCGCACGCCCTCGCCCTCGATCTGGTAGCGCGTCAGGCGCGAGTCCCGACGCCATTTCTGATAAGTCACGCTGGAACGCCGGTTCGGGATGATCTGCAGGCGCAGGCTCGGCCCCGCCTGTTCGGCCAGTTCCGGGAACCCGTCGCTGGCGATCCCCTGGTGGGCCAGCAGCTGCGCCAGCGCCGGCGGCCCCAGCAGCGCGGCCGCGCGCTGGCGCTGGCCGGGTCGCAACCGGGTGTTGATCGCGGTCAGGATCCGAAGCGCTGCCTCCGGATTCTCGCGCAGCCATCGCGGCGGGTCGGTCAGCAGTCGGTTCAGCAGCCGCGAGCGCCAGAAAATCGTCTCGAGCTTGATCGCGACGATGTCGAATCCGTCCATCGCGGGCCGGCGCAGGCCGCGATAGGCTTCGTTGACGTCGGCGATCCAGGCCTCGCAGGACGCGGAATCGGATATCCGTTCGGCCGTGCTTTCGCGCAGGAGCTTTCTGATCGTCGACACTGGAACTTCGGCACGCCGTGCTTCGAGGAGCGCGGATGATAGCAGGTTTCGCCGGATTGGATCGGCCGTGACGGAACGGTATCCTGCGCCCTTCCCGGGCTAAGGACTCCCCATTTTGCTCCCCGAGTACGAACGCAAGAAAGGACGACTGATCGCCGAGCTTTCATCCATCCGCGATGGCCCGGTGCGCCTGGGCAAGCGAACATCCAACCTGTTTCGCCGGCGCGCCCCGGGCCGGGCGACGATCGACGTGCGCGATTTCAACCAGGTGCTATCGATCGATCCCGATCGGCTGGTGGCCGAAGTCGAGGGTATGACCACCTACGAGGCGCTGGTACGCGAGACGCTTGCCCCCGGCTTCATGCCCGCGGTCGTGCCGGAGCTCAAGTCGATCACGGTCGGCGGGTCGATCGCCGGCCTGGCGATCGAGTCGTCTTCGTTCAAGCACGGCCTGGTGCACGAGACCGTGACCGAGATGGAGGTGCTGCTCGGTGACGGCAGCACCGTGGTCTGCTCGGCGGACGAGAACGCCGACCTCTTCTACGGCTTTCCGAACACCTACGGCACGCTCGGTTACGTGCTGAAGGCCACGATCGGGATCGTCCCGGTCAAACCCTACGTGCGCCTGGATCATGAGCGCTTCGACGACCCCACCCGGTTTTTTCGCGCGGTCGAGGAGGTTTGCAGCGGTGCGGTCGACTTCGTCGACGGCACGATCTTCGGCGAGCGCGAGATGGTTCTGACCACCGGTCGCTTCAGCGAGCGAGCCGAGGACCTCAGCGACTACACCTACCTGGATGTCTACTACCAGTCGATCCGGCGCAAACCAACCGACTGGCTCACGGTGGCCGACTACCTGTGGCGCTGGGATACCGACTGGTTCTGGTGCTCGAAGCACTTCGGCCTGCAGCACCGTCTGCTCCGGCGCCTGTTGGGGCGCCGCCGGCTCAAATCCACGACCTACTGGGCGATCATGAACCTCAACCGCCGCCTCGGACTGACCCGGGTGCTGGAGGGGCTCGGCCGCACCCGGCGGGAATCGGTGATCCAGGACGTCGAGGTGCCGCTGGAACGCGCTGAGGCATTCCTGGACTTCTTTCATGCCGAGATCGGCATCCGGCCGATCTGGATGTGCCCGACCCGCACCGTCAACCCGGCGAGCGAGTTCGACTTCTGCCGGTTGCACCCCGACACGCTCTGGATCAACTTCGGTTTCTGGGACACGGTCGAAACCAGCCAACCGGACGGATGGTACAACCGAAAGATCGAGGCCAGGGTCCGCGAGCTGGGCGGAATGAAGTCGCTGTATTCGGATTCGTACTATTCCGAGGACGAATTCTGGAGCCTGTTCGACCGCGTCAAATACGAGCGCCTGAAGGCGAAATACGACCCGGGCGGGGCGCTGCTGGGACTGTACGAGAAATGCGCCTGTAGGCAATAGGAGCCGGGCTGAGCCGGTCACGGTGGAGGGGTAGATGTTAAAATTTCATTTACACCAACCCGGCGGCGCTTATAATAGGCGCCTTCGAAACACGACCGGCCTGGCACGCAACGGGCCATGGCCAATGCGAGGGAACCCAGATGAGTAATTCGAACCGTAACCGATCGCTGCTCTCGGCAGCGATCATCATGGCGATCGGAGGCGTGCTGACCGCTCCCGTCGTCGCCCAGGACGAGGAGGGGTCGATCGAAGAGGTCGTGGTCACCGGCTCGCGGGCGCAGCCTCGCTCGGTGACCGAGTCGATGGTGCCCATCGACGTGATCTCGGCCAACGATTTCGCCAACCAGGGTGACACCGACCTGAGCAACCTGCTGCGCACCGTCGTGCCGTCGTACAACGTCAACGCCCAGCCCATCAGCGACGCGGCCACGATCGTGCGGCCCGCCAACCTGCGGGGCCTGGCGCCGGACCATACGCTGGTGCTGATCAACGGCAAGCGCCGCCACCGCGCCGCGGTCATCTACTGGCTCGGCAACGGCGTCTCCGACGGCGCCCAGGGGCCGGACATTTCGGCCATTCCGTCGATCGCGCTCAAGCAGGTCGAAGTGTTGCGCGACGGCGCGTCGGCCCAGTACGGCTCCGACGCGATCGCCGGGGTCATGAACTTCATCCTGCGCGACGACCGCGAGGGCGGCACGCTGGAGGCCAAGTACGGCTCGACCTACGACGGCGACGGCGACCAGATCACCGTTTCCGGCAACATCGGCCTGCCGCTGGGCGAAACCGGCTTCGCCAACCTGAGCTTCGAGTACGGCGAGACCGACCCGACTGTACGCAGCGTGCAGCGCGACGACGCCGCGGCCCTGATCGCCGCCGGCAACACCAACGTCGCCAACCCGGCCCAGATCTGGGGCACCCCGATCGTCGACGACGACCTCAAGCTCTGGGGCAACTTCGGCATCCCGCTGGGCGGGCAGAACGAGCTCTATGCGCACGCCAACTGGGCTTCGAAAACGGTCGAGGGCGGTTTCTTCTTCCGGAACCCGAACACCCGCTCGGCGGTGTTCTCGGGCGACGGCGGCCAGACGCTGCTGATCGGCGACCTGCTGGACGCCCAGGACGGGGTGCTGGACGGCTCCGCCGGCTGTCCGGTGGTGGCGGTCACCAACAACATCCCCGATCCGGTCGCGTTGCAGCAGGTGTTCAACGACCCGAACTGCTTCTCGTTCCAGGAGCTGTTCCCGGGCGGCTTCACCCCGCGCTTCGGCGGCGACGTCGAGGATTACGGCGTAGTTGCCGGGGTCCGCGGCGAGATGAACAACGGCCTGCTGTGGGACGTCAGCGCCGGGATCGGCTCCAACGAGGTCGATTTCTTCATCAACAACACCGTCAACGCCTCGCTGGGACCGGACACGCCGGTCAACTTCGATCCGGGCCTTTACAAGCAGGACGAGGTCAACTTCAACATCGACCTTTCGTATCCGCTCAACGACCGGACCAACGTCGCCGGCGGCTTCGAATGGCGTGAAGAAGAGTTCGAGATCGGCATCGGCCAGCTCGAGTCCTGGCAGATCGGTCCGCTGGCCGAGCAGGGCTTCAGCGCCGCGTCCAACGGCTTCCCGGGCTTCAGCGACATCGCCGCGGGCAAGTGGAGCCGCGACAACATCGCGCTGTACGCCGACGTCGAGTTCAACCCCAACCCGGACTGGACCCTGGGGGTTGCCGGTCGCTGGGAGGACTTCGACGACTTCGGCACCACGACCAACTTCAAGGTCGCGAC
>JBFJNB010000122.1:0-7075 GCA_041633655.1 Lysobacterales bacterium
CTCGCGGCCGGCAACCACGAGTACAAGATCGCCAACGCCGACTATTCGATCGAGTATCTCAACTCGGGCCAGACCACCCAGGTTGGCCAGTCGATTACGCTGATGCGCTCCACCACCGGCGGTGCCAACAACCGCCTGAGCATCCCGGCGGCCGGCTGCCATCGGTTCGAGTTGGTCGCCGGCGCCGACATCACCCGACCGGCGCTGACCGTCAGCCAGCTCGGGCTGGGCGCGGAGCCCGAGGTTTTCGCGTGGGCGCGCGAGCTGGAAGGTTTCGAGCCGGTAGTCGCGGTGCTGAACAACGCCGATGAGCCCATCGACCTGAGCACGCTCGCCGGCGGCGGGATCCCCGTCGGCGGGCTGCTCGACGACGGGGCCGCCCTCGGCGAGCTGACCGGCCGCGACCACGACCTGAGCGTCACCGCGGGCCGCCTGAGCGGCACGATCCCGGCCCGCGGCGTGCTCGCGGTCGTCGCCAACGAATAGCCGTGGGAGAAAGCGCGCTTCGTCTACACTATCAAGTGAGCCATCGGTCTGCGGGGAGCCGTGAGCAAACGCACCAGCGACGAGTTCGATTTCGACCAGGCCCGTCCCTTCGAGCAGGTGCTCGGGCACGAGCTCTACTACATCAAGCGCAAGCGCGCCGGTCTGAACCAGCGGGCCGGATCGACCCAGAAAGCCAGGCCAGGATCCGCCGCCGCGGATGCCGGCACCGAATATCGCGGGTTCCACGATTACGAGCGGCTGTGCGCGCGGCTCGAGCCAGGGGCCGATGCCGGTGGATTGCTCGCGACTCTCGGCCAGGTCGGCAAAGAAGCCACTCAAATCGCGCACAAGGCCTCGAACTGGGTAACGAGTTTCGGGAAGACTGGCGATAAACCCGACCCCCAGTCTTCGCCGACGGACTCCGGCGCGGACTCGGACCAGCGCCCGACCGCCAAAACCAGCGCCGAACTGAAGCGCCTCCAACCCGAGCTCGAGGCCGCCGAAGACAAGGTCTATCGGGACGCCTGGAACGAAAACCTGACCGGGCTGGCGCTGTCGGGTGGCGGCATTCGCAGCGCGACCTTCAACCTGGGATTCCTGCAGGCGCTGGCCAATCTAGGCTGTCTGAAGCGCCTGGACTACCTGTCGACCGTGTCGGGCGGCGGCTATATCGGCGGCTGGCTTACGGCACTGATCGACCGCGCCAACCGGCAGCCGGATCGCGGTGGAGAATCGGGGATCGAATCGGTCGAGAAGCGGATCCGAACCCACCCGCTCGATGGCCGCGGCGGCGCAAGCGACGCGACCGAGAGATCGCCCGGCGAGTCCGATCCGGAGGACCGGGCGATCACTTTCCTGCGGCGCTACAGCAACTACCTGACCCCGAAGACCGGCCTGCTCAGCGCCGACACCTGGTCGGCGGTGGCGACCTACGTGCGCAACGTGGTGTTGAATCTCGTCATCCTGGTCGCTGCCATCGGCGCCCTGTTGCTGGGCGTGCGGCTGCTGGCCGCGCTGTTGGCATCGCTGGGTTGGCTCGACTGGCTGGTGGTCGTGGCCCTGGGGCTCTCGCTGATCTCCGGCGTCACGCTTGGGCACAACTTCCGGTCCCTGCTGGATGGCAAGGCTGCAGCCGGAGACACGGTAGCGCCGTCGCACGATCAGGGACACCTGCTCAAATGGTTCATTGCCCCTCTGGCCGCCGCGGCGGTTTTGATCAGCCCGTGGCTGCCGCCCGACGGAGCAGGCGGGAACGGATCGTGGTGGGCCTGGATGGTCCTGGTGGGGGTGGCCCACGGCGCCTCCTGGCTGGTGGTGGCCGCGACCGCTTGCCGGCGGGAAGATCGGCTGACCCCAGTGTCCGCGGCCAGGTGCGCGATCGGCTCGATGCGCCAACCAGTGTGGCAGCGCCTGGTGCTTTCCGCGGTGCTCGCGGGCCTGATCGGCGGATGGCTGCTGTGGCTGATCGCCGGCGTCCTCGACTTCGGTGCGCTGGGGCTCGAGCGCCATGCCAGCCTGGTGCTGCAACTGACCCTTGGCGCGCCGCTGGTGCTGGTCTGGCTCTACGCGCTGGCGGTGCTTCACACCGGGATGATGGGCACGAGGCTGACCGATGGCCAGCGGGAATGGCTGAGTCGGCTCGGCGCCTGGCTGATGATCGTCGGTCTGGGCTGGCTGGCATTTTTCGGCGTGGCTCTGTTCGGGCCGTTGTTATACGAGTTGCTCGGCGATTACATGCGACTCGCGCTGACATCCGGCTGGTTGCTGACCACTCTCGGGGGCATCCTCGCGAGTCGCGGGTCGGCCCATGGGCAGGGTGCGGCCTCCAGCCTCAGGAAAATACTGATCCTGCTGGCACCGTACGTGTTCGTGGTCGGATTCGTGGCCGCGCTGGCGGCCGGAGTCAACTCCGGCCTGGGTTGGAGTACCGGGTTCTCGCAGCCCCCGGTGAGCGCCGCGCCGGTCCGAGGCGACGAGGGCCTGCGATTTTTCGACCGCTACCCATACGAACGGCACGAGAATCGCGACTTCGGCCGGGTTCTCACCGATTATCTGAACCGCCAGGCGCTGTCGCCGAATCACGGTCGCAATCTCGGAATCATAGTCATCTGGGTAGCGCTGCTATCGGCGATCGCCTGGCTGCAGTCGCGGATCATCGACATCAACGAGTTTTCGATGCATCGCTTCTATGGCAATCGCCTGACGCGTTGCTACCTGGGCGCGAGCGTCGATCCGGATCATCGGGAAAAGCACGCGCAACCGTTCACCGGCTTCTACCCGGGCGACGACATTCTGCTCGCCGGCCGTGACCGGCGGCAGGCCGAGAACGATTCGGACCTGGAAAACCGGCATCTGATCATCGATGAGCCGGGGCCGTTCCCGATCGTGAACACCGCGATCAATCTGGTTGCGGGTGACGAGCTGGCATGGCAACAGCGGATGGCCGCCTCGTTCACGACGACCCCGCTCTACTGCGGTTTCGAGCCGGCGAAGGCGTCCAAACCCAGGCACGCTGCCATCGATCGCTTCGGCTATCGGCCGACCGCCCGGCTCGGCGGCAAGCCGGGCCTCACGCTCGGCATGGTCATGACCACCTCCGGCGCGGCCGCCAGCCCCAACATGGGCTATCACACCACGCCGGCGTTCGCGTTTCTGATGACCGTGTTCAACGTGCGGCTCGGGCGCTGGGTCGGCAACCCCAGGCATCGGGATAAATGGACCCATTCCGGGCCCGAGTCATCCTTGGGCCTGCTTTTTTCCGAGGTGTTCGGCCTGACCCGCGGCGACACGGAGTACGTTTATCTCTCCGATGGGGGCCATTTCGACAACCTGGGGGTATACGAACTCGTGAAGCGCCGCTGTCGCTTCATCATCGCCTGCGATGTCGGTGCCGATCCGCAGTTCAAGTTCGAGGATCTGGGCAACACGATCCGCAAGTGCCGGATCGATCTCGGCGTGGACATCCGCATCGGGGTCGACCAGATCCGCGAGCGCTCGTCGGCGGGCTTCAGTCGCTGGCATTGCGCGATGGGGGATATCTACTATCCAGACGGGGATGGCGGTGGCTCGCGCGGCAAGCTGCTTTATATCAAGTCCTCGCTGAGCGGCGACGAGCCCGAGGACGTGATCAACTACGCCAAGGAGCACGCGGCGTTTCCGCATGAGCCCACTGGCGACCAGTTCTTCGATGAGGCCCAGTTCGAGAGCTATCGCCGGCTGGGCGAGCACATCGGGACCGAGGTTCTGGGGTGCTGCAGCAGCGCCGGGCGCGATGACATCAACATCGAGAGCGCGTTCGTGAATCTGGATCACCGGTGGCATCCGCCGCTGCCCCAGGGACAACGCTTCACCCAGCTCAGCAAGCGCATCGGCGAGCTGTTCGACGAACTGCGAGGCGACGGCGACCTGGCCTTCCTGGACGCCCAGATGTATCCGGAATGGCGTTTCCTGCGCGACCACGGCGTCGCCCCGACGCGTGGTGCCAAGGCACTCGACGCCGGCGACCCGGCCGGCGCCTATGTCGGCGCGCTCAGCCTGCCGCGGACCGAAAAGGAATTTCGAGCCGGTTTCTATTTCTGCAATTCGCTGATCCACTTGATGGAAGACGTCTATCTCGATCTCGAGCTCGAAAACCAGTGGCGTCATCCGGACAATCGCGGCTGGATGAACCTGTTCAAGCCCTGGTCCTGGGTCGGGATCTTCCGCGCCACCTGGGCGGTGTGCGCGGCGACCTACGGGCGGCGCTTCCAGGAGTTTTGCGAGCGGCATCTGGGGCTGGAATTGGGCGAGACCTGGGTCGACGGCCCGTACCAGGTTGGCAATCGGAAGCAGGCATTCGCGCTCTGGAACAAACTCAACGCTTCCGGTTCGATACCCAACGAAGAATCGGTCGGCAAGGTGTTGGCGTCACTGTTCGAAAAGGGCGATGAGGTGGCGCTCAACCTGGTGGAACTATCGCAAATCCTCGCATACGTGAAAAAGCGGTCGAAGAAATATCGACTCTATCAACTCGAGGTTCGCCTGAAGCATCCGAGCCACAACGGGGCCGAGCGCGAGCCGCTGTTTCACTTCGTGTTCGGGTATGCGCTGGTGAACGGCCGCGGCGGGATCGAGCTGTTTCGGGTGCAGGACCACCTGCGCAAGATGGGTCTCGCCCGAGGCGCGCTTGCCAAGCTGCTGGAAGTCGAACCGAGGCTCAACATCGAAGCGTTGCCCGAGGATATCGGGGACCCCGACTTCTCGCCGGAATCCAGGCGCAGCTTCGTCAATCTGTTCCGTTCGGCCGAGCGGCAACGGGCCGCGGATCAGTAGATATTGGCGGAGGAGGGGGGATTACGGCGCACGTCCCTGTGCGCCGCCCCTGCGGGGCCTCGGCGCTCGGACGCATTGCGGGCATGGGGTTGGCGCAAGCGCGCCGAGTTCAAATCTGCTCCCGGCAGATTTGTCGAACCCAGCGGTCCCGTGGACCGCGTTCGAATCCCACGGCGTTGAGAGCGATCCGCGTTACCTACGACGCTGCCGGGGAAACTGGCGGAGGAGGGGGGATTCGAACCCCCGAGAGGCTTGCGCCTCTGCTGGTTTTCAAGACCAGTGCATTCAACCGCTCTGCCACTCCTCCGATCCGGCGGTGCCTGCTGGTTTGGGTGCTCAGGTCTGCGACCCGGCGGCGCGCCGGAGGCGGCGGCACTATAGCGATTTTCGGCAGGTCGTGCCAGGTAGCCGGGGGCGCGCCGCGTCTGGTCTGATCGGGCCACGGGCCACGGCGCGGCCGGGTAACCGGTGATCGGGTCGCGGGTGTCGTTCTCTGGTACGCTCAAGCGATGATCGAGCTTGAATCCCAACTCAAGCTGGCTTTTGAGGCTCTGACCGGCGCCAACGTTCCGCATGCGCTGATCGGCGGATTGGCCATGGCCCGACACGGCGCGCCGCGTGCTACCGCCGATATTGACCTGCTGATCGACGAGGAGCAAAAGACCGCAGCGTTCAAAGCGCTGTCAGGCGCGGGTTATGTGCTGAGAGCTGAGACCGATGAGACCGCTCACTTCGGCGGCACCGGGGCGTTGGACGTTTTGTTGGCGCGTCGCGCGCTGACTCGCGCAATGCTCAGCAATTCGTGGGGTGACGGCCGGCACCAGATCACGCCGTCGGTCGAGGTCGAGGACATCATCGGACTCAAGATTCAGGCGTTCAGCAATGATCCGCGCCGCTGGCTGCGCGATCAGGCCGACATCGAGGCGTTGATTGCAGCGAACCCCACGCTAAACTGGGATCGTGTCAAACACTACGCCGACATCTTCGACCGCTGGCCCGCGATCGAGGCCATCAGACAGCGCCTTGCTGGCGGCGCTTAGGTGGTCGCAGCAAGTGCTCGACCTTTACGGCGGCCCGCGCGAGCCGCGACCCGGCTTCTGGTGCGGCGACCACCCAGCCGACGTCAACCTGCCCAATCCTGACGGTTTCAAGCTCTAGCCGCCGATCCGGTCTGGATCCGATCCGGAATCGCTCGACGGCAGCAGTGTTCGGCGTTCTGGCCGGTCGGGCAATGGTGATAAGATGAAGCGGGTTCTGAGGGAGTGACGGCATTGATCAGGCTGCTGCTGGTCGACGACCACGATCTCGTGCGCACGGGGGTGGCGCACATCATCGAGAAGCACCAGGGGATCGAGATCGTCGGCGAGGCCGGCACCGGCGAGGAGGCGCTGCGACTGGTGCGCCAGCATCAGCCGGACGTGGTGCTGATGGACGTCAACATGCCGGGCCTGGGGGGGCTGGAGGCGACCCGGCGGATCCACCGTTCGACCCCGAAAACCAGGGTGATCATCCTGACGGTGCATTCGGAGGCGCCGTATCCGAACCACCTGCTGGACGCCGGCGCGAGTGGCTATCTGACCAAGGGCTGCGCGGCCAGCGAACTGATCGAGGCGATCCGTTACGTGCACCGCGGGCAGCGCTACATCGGCAAGGACATCGCCCAGCGGCTGGCGCTGTCACTGCTGCCCGGGGCCGAGAAGTCCCCGTTCGACGAGCTGTCGATTCGCGAGATGGAAGTGATGATGATGCTGACCCAGGGGATCGAGGTCGGGGCCATCGCCGACAGCCTGGCGTTGAGCCCAAAGACGGTCAGCACCTACAAATACCGTATCTACGAGAAGCTCGACGTCAGGAACGACGTCGAGCTGACCCACCTGGCCAGCCGGCACGGAATCCTGGAAAGCTAGGGCACTAGTGGCCTGTAACACTCAAATTATTACTACCTGCGCGCGCTTCGAACGCGATGGCGGCGTTGCTCCTCCTCCCGTGGGGCCTGCCACTGCTCGTCGTCGCGCCTTGCCCTCGCGCCCGTTCCATCACGCAGCCAGTAACACTTTGAGTGTTACAGGCCACTAGCCCGCGCGCGCTATCCGCGATCCCCCGACGGCGTGGGCTGGGCGCCCGACTCGCGTTCCGGCTTGGATCCCTCCGGCCGGCCGCTCGATTGAGGCTCGGCTGCCGGTGCCGTGGGTGTCGCCGGCGCGGGCGGGACCGATGCCGCCGGACGCGCCGAGCTGTCGCCTCGGGAGCGGTCCGCCGCCGGCGCCGACCCGTCCCC
>JBFJNB010000123.1:0-7062 GCA_041633655.1 Lysobacterales bacterium
CCGACCCCGGTGATCGCCTCGGTGTCGATCGGCCCATAGACGTGCGGAAACAGCACCGCGTCCGAGAGGTGGGAGGAGCCACCGCCGGCGATTGGCGCCGGCGCCTCGTAGCGGGTCTCGGCGTGAAGCCTTCGCGGATCGATCGCCAGCACCAGCAGCGGCTCGCCCAGCCCGGCGAAGAAGTCGTTGGCGACCGGGATCACCGAGCGCGCCAACGCACAGTGCACGAAACCATCGGTTCCCAGATTGGCCGGCCGGTATTGGGCGCCGTCGAGGCCGGCCCGAAAGTCCGCCTCGCCGGTCAGGTGGTAAACCCCGCCCCTCGCCGCCGCTTGCGGCACCGCGGCTAACGGCAGCGCGTAGACCCGATCATGCTGGCGGTCGGCCCCGACCCGAAACTCGGTGGTCCCCGCTTCGGTGAACCCCATCTTGCGGTAGAAAGCGATCGCGCGGGGGTTGCGTTCCCACACGCTCAACCACAGGTGCTGCCCGCCCAGCAATCGTGCCGCCTCTTGCACCAGCCCCATCAGCACCTTCGCGCCGCCGCCGCCGTGCGCCGATCGATCGACGTAGAAACGTTGCAGCTCGACCGGGCGCGCGTGATCGATGCAAGGCGGGTTCGCGCCGCGGCGAACCTGCGCGTAAGCGACCAGTATCTCGCGGTCGTGGGCCAGCAGGGTGATTGCCGCGGGGTCGGCCAGCTCCCGAGTCTGCTGCGCGACCCCGAAGGACGCGCCGAGATGCGCACGCATGTCCTCGGGACGGTTGAGAGCGCTGTATGTGTCAGCGAAGGTGCGGGCGCCGAACTCGGCCAGCGCCGCGGCGTCGGCCGCGACTCCGTGGCGGACGATCCAGCCGCTCAATTCTCGAGCGCGACCCGATAGTCGGGGAGCTCCGGCGGCAGGTCATAGTAGGGCTTGACACGGCAGTGTCGCTCCCGCACCTGCTCGCCGATCATCGCCATCAGCAACCCCGCCCTTTGCTTGTGATCCCCGCGCTTGACCACGGTGATCTCGAGCGACTCGGGCCGGGAGCCCTGACGCTCGCCGATCTCGTCGGCCAGCTCGGCCACGAGCTCCTCGGTATCGCGCCCGGCCGCGGACAGCGACACCCCGAACAGCGTGACTTCTCCGGATTCGCCGACCTCGCCGCGGTCGATTGCCCGCTTGAAATCGTCGCAGCCGGCGATCCGGGCGTGCAGGAACAGGGTGTCGCCGGAAGCGATCGCGCCGGGCCGAACCCAGGTCACGAAGCGGATTTCCTCGCCGCCGGCCGCGGCCGATATTTCCCAGCACCCCTCCGCCGCGAAATGCAGACCGGTGGCGTGAAATCCGCTCCGGTAACAGCACGGGACGGAGGCCTCGAACTCGGTGCCGTGCGCGCCGAGTTTTCGAGCGGTGATCTGGAGATCCGCGCCGTGCGGCTTGATCCACATCACTTTGTTGCCGCCGGTGGACAGCCTGGCCGCGTCCCAACCGGCCCAAAGGGTCCGGTTTTGATTGATGAACCAGGGTCCCCGCGGAAACGGATCGGCGTTCGGGTCGTCCGCCGGCTGTGCGATCTCGGGCTCCGTTACCGGGCAGGTGTTCTTGGGTACGCCGTCGGCGAATCCAACACCGGCGGCGGTCAGGGCCATCATGCTCAGGGCTGCTTTCAACATCGCGACAGCTCCGGCTGTTTCCTTCAGTCTAGTCGATGCGCGTCGATTTCGGGGCACTTCGTTCGTCTAGGATATAACTGCCACTGACGAGGGAGACGACGATGAGCCAGTTCATGTTGTTGTTGCACGAGGACCCGCGGGGGTTCGCCGCGCTGTCGCCGCAGGAGATTCAGGCGGTGGTCGGGGAGTACTCGGCCTGGCGCGAGCGACTCGCCCAGCAGGGGCGGCTAGCGGGCGGCAACAAGCTCAAGGACGAGGGGGGCCGCTGGCTCAGCGGCCACAACGGCCGCGTCCGGGTGGTCGACGGTCCTTTCAGCGAGGCCAAGGAGGTCATCGGCGGCTATTTCATGATCGAGGCGGCCGATTACGACGAGGCGGTCGCGATCTCGCGCGAGTGCCCGCATCTGCGCTACGGAGGGCGGATCGAGCTGCGCGAGGTCGACCCGATCCACGACTGAAGCACGATGCGCGATACCGATCAGGGCGCGGTCACGGTCCACGGTTCGGTGGACCTGCTGTTCCGCCAGCGGGCCGGCCAACTGGCCGCGACCCTGACGCGGATTCTCGGCCTCAAGCACCTCGACCGGGTCGACGACCTGGTCCAGGACGCATTCGTCCAGGCGTTGAAGAAGTGGCCCTACTCCGGCGTGCCGGACAACCCCGCCGGCTGGGTACTGAGGGTGGCCAAGAATCGCGCCGTGGACGAACTCCGCCGGCAGGGCCGCTGGCGCGAGAAACGCGACGAGCTGGAGCGCTCGATCCTGCCGGCGGCCGAGGCAGGGCGGGCGTTTTTCTCCACCGAACTCACCGACGACCAACTGCGCATGACGTTCGCCTGTTGCCACCCGGCGCTGCCGCGCGACGCCCAGGTGGCGCTGACGCTGAAGACCGTCGGGGGGTTCAGCGTGGACGAGATCGCGCGGGCGTTCCTGGCGACCCGAGCGACCATCGCGCAGCGCCTGGTGCGCGCCAAGCGCGCGCTCAAAGACGCCCGGGTAGAGTTGGAGATTCCGGCCGCCGACGCGCTGCCCGGGCACCTCGACGCGGTGCTGGAAGTGCTCTATCTGACCTTCAACGAGGGCCACGGCGCGAGCGCCGGCGACGCGCTGGTGAGAGGTGAGCTGTGCGAGGAGGCGATCCGGCTGGTGGAGCTGATCGCCGCGCACCCGGTGGTCGGCGGCCCGAAGGTCCATGCGCTGGCTGCGCTGTTTCTATTCCAGGCCGCGCGCCTGCCGGCCCGGGTGGACGCCGGTGGCGAGCAGGTGCTGCTGGCCGAGCAGGACCGATCGCGCTTCGACCGCGCGCTGCTGAGACGGGCGCTGGAGCATTTCCGCCTGGCCGCGCACGGGGATCGGGTCACCAGCTACCACCTGGAAGCCGAGATCGCGAGTTGCCACGCATTGGCCGAGAGCTATGAGGCAACCGATTGGGTGCGGATCCTGGACTGCTACGACCGCCTGCTGGAACTGGCGCCGTCGCCGGTCGTGGCGCTGAACCGGGTGGTGGCGGTGGTGCGCGTGGCCGGTGACGAGGCCGGTCGCGAGGCGCTCGCCGCGATCGGGCAGGATCCGGCACTCGAGCGCTACGGCCCGCGCTACGCGATCGAAGCCGAGCTGCTGGAACGGGCCGGTCGCACCCGCCAGGCGGCGGCGGCCTGGTCCCGGGCGCTCGCGCTGACCACCAGCGAGCCGGTCCGGCGCTACCTGCAGCGGCGGGTGGCACTGGCGCAGGGAGCCGGTTGAAATGATCAAGGAAACCGCTATCGCCGCCGCGCTCTTGCTGCTGCCGGCTCAAGTCGATCCTCCGGCAGCGACCGGAGGCGAGGTCATCGAGCGATTGCTCGGGCAATGGCAGGGTGAGGGCGAGTTGTTCGGCCAGCCGGCGCGGTTCTCGATGCGCTGGGAGCGAGCCCTCGACAGCAAATTCGTGCGCCTGAGCTTCGAGAACCGAATCGTCGCCAACGGCCGGGCCCGGACCGTCCTCGAGGCGGTGGCCTATTACCGGCCTGCCGGCGCCGGCGCACTCGCCGGCCACTGGTTCGACACCCGCGGGCAGATCCTCGACCTGGAAGCCGAAGCCAGCGACTCGACCCTGGTGACCCGGTGGTCGAACGACACCGAGGCGGGGCGCACGACCTATCGGGTGAACCAAGACGGCACCGTCACCGTGCTCGACGAGGTCCGCGCCGAGGACGGTTGGCGCCCGTTTGGCCGAGCCAGCTACCGGCGTAATTGACCCGGATGTCGCTTAGTCAGCTTCCGGAGCCTCCGCGCAGGTCGTCCCACTTCATCGACTGGTGCCGGGTCAGCACCACCGCGGTGCCGGCCAGCTTGTCGTGCCAACCCTGTTTGCGCGGGTCGAACGCGACCCAGATGATCCCGATCATCAGCGGCAGGATCGAAACGAAATACCCGAAATAGCGACCGACGAGCTGACCCGTCGAGGGCTTGCCGCCGCTGGACGCGTCGACGATCCGCGCCCCGACCACCATCTTGCCCGGGGTCGCCTGCCGGGCGCGCCAGAACAGCAGGACCACGACCGCTGGCACGACCCAGGTGATCAGAAAATCCGCCGGGCCCTGGATCAGGGCGGTGCTTTCGAAATAGGACCAGCCGTAAATGGCCACCAGCGGCGGGAATATGATCGCGCACAGCAGCGTGGTGTCGATCAGCGCGGCCAGAACCCGGATCCAGAATCCGGCGTATTCATGATTGGGCTCGGTCATGGGGATCTTTCCTCGGCGGCAACTGGCGCTGCCTTCAGCATAGCTCCGATCGGGCCGGTGCGCCCCGGTGCGGCGTCGCGGACCAACTCCTGGGTATGCCGGATCAGTTCGGCTCCGCCCGGCTCGCCGTGCCCTGGAACGACGATCGCGGCGTCCGGATAACGCCGCTGCAGCCGATCCAGGACCCGCTGCCAGGAATCGAGGTCGGCATGGGCGGTGTTGCCGGTCGAACTCGATCCGCCGGCGCGCAGCAGGCAACCGCCGAACAGGACCCGCGCATCGGGCAGCCAGACGATCAGGTTGTCCGGCGCGTGCGCCGGGCCGGGGTAGTGGACCTGCAGGCCGTCCATCTCGACAGTGCCGCCCGGCTGGGTCAGATCGTCCAGGGTGCGGTCCGGCACCGGCAGGCCAAACTCCAGGGTCAGGCGCCGGGTCAGCGGATGCGCGAACACCTCGATGCCGCGGGCTTCGAGCACGTCGATGCCGGCGCTGCGATCGCCGTGGGCGTGGGTCACGATCGCGCGGGCGACCGGCAGCGAGATCTCGGCGGCGATAGCCGCCAGCAGTTGCTCGGTCTTGCGCTCGCCCCAGGCGGTGTCGATCAGGATCAGCCCATCGCCGTTGCGCGCGATCAGGCCATTGGACGGGAACCGGGTGCCGCTCGGGTAGCGGTAGTACGACGTGTGCAGCCACACGCCGTCGGCCAGCGCCCGCAGCTCGATTTCGGGTTCGGACGCTGTCGCGCAGGACGCGGCCAGCAGCAGCGCGAGCGCCGCCAGCGGCGGCCAGCGCGTCACGTTGTTGGCTCGCCGAGCCAGCGGGCGATCAGGTCCGCGGCCCGATCCGGCTCGCGCGCCCATCTGAAATGATCGGCCCTGAACTCCGGTGGGTTCGAGCGCAGCACCTCGCGCTGGATTCTAGCGCGCGCGAACTTGGCGAGCACCGCCTCGGTCGCCGCTTCCGGCGCCATCCAGTCGGCGTCGCCGCGAATCGACAGCACGGCGCCGGCGTAACCGGCCACCGCGGCATCCAGATCGGCGTCGATTCCCTCGGCGTGGTAGGTGTTGTCCGGCACCATCCTGCGCCAGTCGCGCATCAGCCGGCGCGCCTCGCGCCCGCCGAACCCGAGGCGGTGGCCGGGAAAATGGCCGAGGAGCGCGCCCAGCAGTGGAATCAACCGGTACAGCACCTGCACCTGGCGCCGCCTCCCGCCCTCGAACGCGGCGGCCCACGGGGTACCGCAGGCGGTCAGGATCAGGCGGTCCACGGCGCCCGGGTTCAGCCCGACGTAACAGGCCGCCAGGTGGCCGCCGAGGCTGTGCCCCAGCGGCACCGCGTCGGCACCGGGCAGTTGCGTTCGGATCCAATCCAGTGCGGTGGGAATGTCCTCTTTCAGCCATTCGCGAAAGCCATAATCGTGCGCGCGCCCCGCCCGCACCGCGCTGGCGCCGTGACCGCGCTGCTCGAACAGCACCGCGTGGATCCCGCGCGCGGCCAGCGCGTGTCCCATCGGCCGATAGAACCGCGCGGCCAGCCCCAGCGCCGGCAGCAACAGGACCGCGTGTGCCGCGGACGCGGCGCGGTAGCATTCGAGCGGCACCACGTAACCGTCGGGTGTCGCCGCACCCGAAATCTCGGGTTCGCTCAACGGGGCCGACGGATCAGCGCGATTGGACTTAGCGCTCGAAGTCATCTAGTGGCCTGTAACACTCAAATTATTACTACCTGCGCGCGCTTCGAACGCGATCGCGGCGTTACCTTGCTCAGTGGGATCGTTCCGCAACCGGAACTGCCATTCCTGTTCGCCGTCGAGGGAGACGAACAGCGACAGGCCGTCATCATACGGCACGTAGCTGGGGCCCAGGAACCGCCAGCCTGCGGACCTAGAGCCACCGCCAGCCGACCCGTTGCATCACGATCGCGCCGGCCAGGATCGCCGCCGCGATCGTCAGGCCAAGCCCGGCGTCGGCCGCGACGTGGGCGACCAGCGTGCCGGCTCCGTCGACCCGGCCCTCGGCATGGTGCTGCCACCCGTGCACCGCCGCGCCCGCCACGGCCCCGGCCACCAGCCCGCCCGCGGCCGACCGCTCGCGGCGGCGACGCGCCGACCACCAGCCCAGCAGCCCGCCGGCCAGGCCGCTGAGCGCCGGAATCGGCACCGGGTCGAGCCACAGTGCCGGGATCAGAAACAGGGCGGCGGCCAGTAGCGCGGTTACGGCGATTTCGCCGCGCCTTGGCTCCGGGTGGGGGTTCAAAGGTGCTGGTCGACCAGGATCGGATTGCCGTCCGGATCGCTGATGATGAAGCTGGCCGGCCCGCTGCCGCTCTCGTCGGCCTCGACGTCGAAGTCGACGCCGCGGGCTTTCAGCTCGCGCTGCAACTCGCGTACGTCGGTGAAATCCGCCAGCGTCTTGCCGTGCTGGTCCCACCCGGGGTTGAAGGTGAGGATGTTGTTTTCGAACATCCCCTGGAACAGACCGATCACGTGATCTGCGTTTTTCATGATCAGCCAGTTCTGTTCCGGGTTGCCGGCGGCAGGCCGGAATCCGAGCTTCTCGTAAAATGCCTGAGATGCCCGAAGGTCCTTGACGTTCAGGCTGATCGAAAAGGCTCCCAAATCCATCTCATTCTCCTTGGGCTCTGAACTGATCCGTCGCGGCCCGCCCGCGCCGGGCCG
>JBFJNB010000124.1:0-7048 GCA_041633655.1 Lysobacterales bacterium
ACCACGTCGTCGTTGGTCTCGGCGGTCAGCACCCCCAGCCGCTGCTCCAGGTGCTTCAGCTTGGACCGGTGGCGATCGGAGACCATGAGGTGATCCGGCGGCACCCCCCGGCGGATCATGCCCGCGGCCAGGCAGTTGGTGGCGTTGCCCCCGCCGATGAAGCCAATGGCTCTTCGTTCCAGTTTTGCTTTCATTGTCTCCTCAACTAAGGAACCTCTGATCTATTCGATGGCACGCGCGTTTCCGTCCCCGCAGGCTCCACTGCAAGGCGTCGTGGCGCCGCGCCGTAGTCATTCTACGGCCAAGCCACGCAACACCGCAGTGGGGCCTGCGGGGGTGAAACCCGGACGGGACGGGCCTTTGCGCCTACTGGAACGGTGTTGCTCGTCATTCATTTGGAATGACCAAACTTCACTCCTCGCGCCTTGTCCAGCAGGCGCAATGGCGCCGTCGCGGGTGTCATCGAATAAATCAGAGGTTCCTTAGGCGCGGCCCGAACAACGCGGTGCCGATGCGCACCAAGGAAGCGCCCTCGGCGATCGCCGCCTCCAGATCGCCGCTCATGCCCATCGACAGTGTGTCGAGCTCGAACCCCGCGGCTTTCAGGCGCTCGTAGAGCAACCGCAGTTCGGCGAAGTAGCCGCGCTGGACCGCGAATTCGTCGCTCGGCGGCGGGATCGCCATCAGCCCCCGCAGCCGGATGCCCGGCAGGCTCGCGGCCAGCGCCGCGAGCGCCGGGACCTCGCCCGCCGCGGCGCCGGACTTGGTTTCCTCGTCGCCGATCCTGACCTGCAAACAGCACTGAAGCGGTGCCATGCCGCCCGGGCGCTGGGCGCTCAGGCGCCGCAAGATCTTCTCACGGTCCACGCTCTGCACCCAGTGAAAATGGTTGGCGATCGCGGCCGTCTTGTTGGACTGGACCGGTCCGATGTAGTGCCACTCCAGGTCCAGGTCGGCCAGCGCCTCGATCTTGGCCGCCGCCTCGGAGACGTAGTTTTCCCCGAACGCGCGCTGCCCCAGCGCCGCCAACGCCCGGATCGCCTCGGCCGGATGGCGCTTGCCGACCGCCAGCACCCGGACCTCGGCCGGGTCTCGGCCGGATTTGCTCGCCGCGGCCGCGATCCGCCTGCGCACGGCTTCGAGACGTTCTTTAAAAACCGTCATAAGTCTTTGATCGCTTTTGCATCGGACCTTGCCTTGACGTATTTTACGGACTGCCGCTTCGTGCGGCAGACTAATCGTGCGGGGCTTTCGGAGAACAATGGATGGACATCGCTGAATTACTGGCGTTTTCGGTCAAGAACAAGGCATCGGACCTGCACCTTTCCTCCGGTCTGCCGCCGATGATCCGGGTCGACGGCGACATCCGCCGGATCAACGTGCCGGCGCTGGACGAAAAAACGCTGCACGCGCTGATCTACGACATCATGAGCGACAAGCAGCGCAAGGACTACGAAGAGTTCCTGGAGACCGACTTTTCGTTCGAGATTCCGGGCCTGGCGCGGTTCCGCGTCAACGCGTTCAACCACAACCGCGGCTCCGGCGCGGTGTTCCGGACCATTCCGACCGAGATCCTGACGCTGGAGGATCTCAACTGCCCGCCGGTTTTTCGCGACATCATCAACGTGCCGCGCGGACTGGTGCTGGTGACCGGGCCGACCGGATCCGGCAAGTCGACCACGCTGGCGGCGATGGTCGATCACATCAACAAGACCGAGCACGGCCACATCCTGACCATCGAGGACCCGATCGAGTTCGTGCACCAGTCGAACAAGTGCCTGGTCAACCAGCGCGAGGTGCACCGCGACACCCACGGCTTTTCCGAGGCGCTTCGCTCGGCGCTGCGGGAAGACCCGGACTTCATCCTGGTGGGGGAGATGCGGGACCTGGAGACGATCCGTCTGGCGCTGACCGCGGCCGAGACCGGTCACCTGGTTTTCGGCACCCTTCACACCTCGTCGGCGGCCAAGACCATCGACCGGATCATCGACGTATTCCCGGCCGGCGAGAAGCCGATGGTGCGCTCGATGCTGTCGGAGTCGCTGCGCTCGGTGATCGCTCAGACGCTGCTGAAGCGCTCCGGCGGTGGGCGCGTGGCGGCGCACGAAATCATGATCGGCATCCCGGCGATCCGGAACCTCATTCGGGAGGACAAGGTGGCGCAGATGTACTCGGCGATCCAGACCGGCCAGGCGATCGGCATGCAGACACTCGATCAGTGCCTGCTAGACTTGGTCAATAAGGGCATCGTCTCGCGCAAGATCGCGGCAACGAGGGCAACCGACAAACGACAGTTCCAGTAGGAGGCGGCCATGGAATTCAATTCCTTCCTCAAGTTGATGGCGCACAAGAAGGCCTCCGACTTGTTCATCACCGTGGGCATGCCGGTGGCAATGAAGGTCCACGGCCGGATCCAGCCGATCTCGCAGAATCCGCTGACCGCCGGCCAATCGCGCGACCTGGTGCTCGGGATCATGACCCCGAGCCAGAAAGAGGAGTTCGAGCGCACCCACGAGTGCAACTTCGCGATCGGGGTTCAGGGCGTCGGCCGCTTCCGGGTCAGCGCGTTCTACCAGCGCAACCACGTGGGCATGGTGCTGCGCCGGATCGAGACCAAGATCCCGACGATCGAGAGCCTGAATCTGCCGCCGATCCTGAAGAACCTGTCGATGACCAAGCGCGGGATCATCATCTTCGTCGGCGCCACCGGCACCGGTAAGTCGACCTCGCTGGCGGCGCTGGTGGGCTACCGTAACTTGAACTCGACCGGGCACATCGTGACGATCGAGGATCCGATCGAATTCGTGCACAAGCACGAGGGCTGCATCGTGACCCAGCGCGAGGTCGGGATCGACACCGAGAGCTACGAGATGGCGTTGAAGAACACGCTGCGCCAGGCCCCGGACGTGATCATGATCGGCGAGGTGCGGACCCGCGAGACGATGGAACACTCGATCGCGTTTGCCGAGACGGGTCACCTGTGCCTGTGTACCTTGCACGCCAACAACGCCAACCAGGCGATGGACCGGGTGATCCATTTCTTCCCCGAAGACCGCCGCCCGCAGCTCCTGATGGACCTGTCGCTGAATCTGAAGGCGGTCGTGGCCCAGCAGCTGATCCCGACCCCGGACGGCAAGGGCCGGCGCGCCGCGGTCGAAATCCTGATCAACACCCCGCTGATGTCGAACCTGATCCGAAACGGCGAGATCCACAAGATGAAGGACCTGATGAAGGAGTCGGTCAATCAGGGGATGAAGACCTTCGACCAGGCGCTGTTCGAGCTGTATCAGGCCGGTGAGATCTCGTACGAGGACGCGCTGCGGCATGCCGATTCGGCCAACGAGGTGAGGCTTCGGATCAAGCTCTCCCAGGGAGGGGACGCGAAGACCCTGTCGCAGGGGTTGGACGGGATCGGGTTGGTGGACGCCAACGAAGAAACAGGGATGCTTTAGCGGCCTAAGTTCTCTGAAACACGGTTTTGCCCGCGACCAGGGTGCGGGCTACCCGGCCGTGGAATTCCCAGCCTTCAAACGGGGTGTTGCGGCCCTGAGACTCGAAGTCGTCGGGGTTGCAGGTCCACACCGCGTTGGGGTCGATCAGGGCGAGATCGGCCGGATTTCCTGCCTCGAGTCCGACCGGGCGGCCGGCGACCCGGGCCGGGGTGGTGCTGAGCAGCTCGATCAGGCGAGTCTCGGTGAGCGCGCCGTCCTGAACCAACCGCAGGCCCAGCGCCAGCGCGGTCTCGGCGGCCGAGATGCCGGGCTCGGTGGCGGCGAACGGGGCGAGTCTTGCGTCGATTCCGAGCGGGGTGTGATCGCTGCAGATCGCGTCCACGGTGCCGGCGGCGACCGCACGGATCAGCGCGTCGCGGTCGGTGGTGGAGCGCAGCGGCGGACGGGTGTGGGCGCGCGCGTCGAAGCCGGAGATATCCTGCTCGGTCAGGAACAGCTGATGCATCGCCACGTCCGCGGTGAACTCCAGCCCGGCGGCGCGGGCCGCTTCCAGCATTGCCACCGCGCGGGCGCTGGAGAGCCGGCAGAAATGCGCTTTCACCCCGGTGTCCTCGATCAGCGCCAGATCGCGCGCCAGGCCGGCGGTCTCGGCCGCCACCGGAATGCCTTCGAGGCCGAGACGGGTCGCCACCCGACCGTCGTGCGCGCAGCCGGACGAGAGCCACGGATCGGCCGGAAGAAGAAACACGGTCTTGCCGAGCGAGGCGGCGTAGCGCATCGCCGAGCGCATGACCTTGGAGTCGGCGATCGGCCGGGACCCGTTTCCGAGCGCAACGCAGCCGGCGCGGCACAGCGCGTCGTGGTCGGCGAGCCCTTCCCCGCCCAGTCCCTGGGTCAGCGCACCGATCGGCAGCACGCGGACCATTGCTTCGCGCCGCGCCGCGGCGAGCAGGTTGTTCAAAGCGGCGGTGTCGTCGATCACCGGCTCGGCGTCCGGCGGGCAGCAGACCGACGTGAACCCGCCGGCCGCCGCGGCGCGGGTTTCGGCGCCGAGCCGGCCGGCAACGCGTGCGGACAGATCGACCAGCCCCGGCGCGGCCCACAGCCCGCTGGCGTCGATTTCATCATCGGGGGTGCCGAAGCCGTCGGGCGGGTCGCCGATCGCCGCGACTTCCCCGTCGGCGATCCACACATCGGTGACTTCGTCGAGGCGCTGGCTGGGGTCGATCACCCGGGCACCGGCGAGCTTCCGTTTCATGCCCGGGCTCCCAGCGTCATCATCATCACCGCCATCCGGATCGCCAGCCCGTTGCTGACTTGCTCCAGGATCACCGACTGCGGCCCGTCGGCTACCGCGGATTCGATCTCGACGCCCCGGTTCATCGGGCCCGGATGCATCACCAGGCAGTCGGGCCGGGCGCGCCCTAGGCGCTCCGCGGTCAGCCCGTAGCAGCGGAAATACTCCGCCTCGCTGGCCAGAAACGGCCCGTGCATGCGCTCGCGCTGGAGCCTGAGCATCACCACCACGTCGACCCCCTCGATCGCCCGGTCGAGGTCGTGGTGGACGTGGACCCCGAGCGTTTCGATCTCGGCGGGAATGAGCGGTGGTGGGGCGACGATCCGGATCTCGCGCACTCCGAACGCGGTCAACGCGTGGATCTGCGAGCGCGCGACCCGCGAGTGCAGCACGTCGCCGACGATGGCCACGGTCAGGTTCTCGAGGTCGGGTCGGTGGCGGCGGATCGTGAACAGGTCCAGCATCGCCTGGGTCGGGTGCGCGTGCGCGCCGTCGCCGGCGTTGAGCACGCTGACGCCTTCCGGCACGTGGGCAGCGAAGAAGTGCGCGGCGCCGGCCAGCGGGTGGCGCACCACGAACAGGTCGCAGTGCATCGCCTCCAGCGTGCTCAGGGTATCCAGCAGGCTCTCGCCCTTGACCGCGGAGGAAAGCTCCAGCGGCAGGTTGACGACCTCGGCCGAGAGCCGCTGCGCGGCCAGTTCGAACGTGGTCCGGGTTCGGGTGCTGGGCTCGAAGAACAGGTTGATCACGGTCTTGCCGCGCAAGAGCGGCAGCTTACGCACGCGCTGCACAGCCGCCTCGCGAACCGACTCGGCGGTGTCCAGGATCTCGGTCAGCATCGCCCGGTCCAGACCGTCGATCGTCAGAAAGTGGCGCAGGCGTCTGCCGGGTCCGAGCTGTGGGTCGGTCATACGGCTTGCTCGAAGTGGAGCTCGAGTGGATCGGGCCCGCTCAGGCGCACCCGAACTTCCTCGGGCAGGTCCAGCTCGGCGCCGACCGCGTCGGGTTGGATCGGCAGTTGGCGCCCGGGTCGGGCCACCAGCGCGGCCAGCCAGACGCGATCCGGGCGTCCGAATTCGAAGATCGCATTCAGCGCCGCGCGCACGGTCCGGCCGGTGTGGATCACGTCGTCGACCAGCAGCACCGGACGCCCCTCCAAGGTGCCCGGGATGCGGGTCGGGCGGATCCGCTGCTGGATCCCGCGCTCGCCGTAGTCGTCACGGTGGAAGCCGATGTCGATCTCGCCGACGTCCTCGTCAAGGCCCAGGCTGCGGGCCAGCGCACCGGCCACCCACAACCCGCCGGTGTGGATGCCGACCACCGCCGGCAAAGCGCCGCCGGCGGCGGCGATCAGTGCTTCGACCTGTTCGGTGAGCGCGCGCATCAGCGGCGCGACGTCAGGCGGGGTTGGCAAACCAGTTCTCCAGTATGATCTGGGCCGCGACGGCGTCCTCGCGCCGGGCGGCGCCCCGTCGGGCGCCTCCGGCCGCGCGCTGGGCGGCGAAGCGCGCCTTGGCATCAGCCGAGGAATAGCGCTCGTCGGCGAGGTACACGGCCCGCCCGAAGCGGCCCTCGAGCTGGCGTGCGAAGCGCCGGGCGCGTTTCGTCATCGGCTGCTCCGCCCCGTCTTCGGTCAGCGGGACCCCGACGACCAGCGCGTCAGGTTGCCACTGTTGGATCAGTTGCTCGAGTCGTGCCCAGTCGGTCCCGGAGCGCTGCTGGACGACCTCCAGCGGGGTCGCGGTGCGGGTCAGCGCCTGGCCGATGGCGACCCCGATGCGGCGCTCGCCGAAGTCGAAGGCTAGATAAGTTTTGGGAGGGGGTGCGGCGCCGGAATCCGGCTCAGGCATGGCCGGCCGCGCCGGTCAGGGTATGGATGTCGATGCCGAGTCCGGCGGCGGCGCGCTGCCAGCGGTCGTCGAGCGGCGAGTCGAACAGGATCTCGACGTCGGCCTGGGTGCTGAGCCAGGAGTTCTGCAGGATCTCGGATTCGAGCTGGCCCGGCGCCCAGCCGGCATAGCCCAGCGCCAGGATCGCCTTGTCCGGGCCGCGCCCGGCCGCCAGCGCCTCGAGGATGTCTTTGGACGTCGTCAGCGCAATCGTCGAGGTGACCGGGAAGCTGGAGGTCCAGTCGCCGCTGGTGCGGTGCAGCACGAAACCGCGATCCTGGTGCACCGGGCCGCCGACCAGCACCGGCTGGCTGGCCCAGTCCTCGTCGCTGCACTCGATCTTGAGCTGCTTCAGGACGTCGCCCACCTTCAGGTCCGAGGCGCGGTTGATGGTGATCCCCAGCGCGCCC
>JBFJNB010000125.1:0-6993 GCA_041633655.1 Lysobacterales bacterium
AGGAACGGATCGCGCACGCACTCGAGGTAGCGCTGCTTGTTGGCCTTGAACCAGTCGCGGTTGTTGTTGGCCTCGAGTTCGCGGAAAAACCGGAACGTCTGGTCGGAAAAATAGCCCACCCCGAACTCCCGCAGTAGACGAACGGACATTCTCGCACCGGCGCGCGACAGCTCAAAATGCGCCCCCGGGTTGTCATTTTCGGGACATGTGTCGTCGCCGGCCCTGTGCTAAGGTGTCGCGCGATCGTTTCAGGGGTACTCAGAATGAACCGATTGTCGAGCCTGGGGGTCGCCGTCTCAGTGGCTGCCTGCGCCATGCTGGAGCGGCCGTCCGCACCGCCCACGACCGATCCCGTCGCGATCGATCCGGCCACCGCTCCGGTGGCCGCGCCGAGCGTGGTCGATGAGCTTTACGCTGACATCGACGGGACCGTGGTCGCCTACCGCGAGGCCGTCGCGCTGTTCGAATCCGGCTCGACCGAGGCCGGCGAGCGGTTGCTCGGCGACGCCCTGGCCGGGCTGGACGACCTGACCGCGCGCTGCCAGGCGATCGCCGGCTGCGATCTGTCGATCGCGCTCCAGGCCTATCAGGCGATCGCCAACCTGCAGGCCCGGGTATTCCTGCCCAGCGAGGAACAGCCGCTCGACGGCGAAGCGCCCGAATCGGCGCCCGCGGCCGCGACCGGAGCGCCGCCGCCGCGCCTCAACGGCGAGCACCTGGCCGACCTGATCCAGCTCAACCGGCCGGTGCGCAACGCGATCAACGGCTGGCTGACCTGGAACCGCCCGCTGCTGATGCGCGCCTACGAGAACTACCAGTACCTGCGCGCCGAGATGGCGCCGGCGTTCGAGGCCGCCGGGGTCCCCGAGGCGCTGCTGTTCGGGATCCTGGCCGTCGAGTCCGGCGGCAAGGTGCATGCCTACTCGCGGGTCGGCGCCGCCGGACCGCTGCAGTTCATGCGCGCAACCGGTCGCCGCTACGGACTCGCGACCAGCGACGGCTTCGACCAGCGCCTGGACCCGGCGCTGGCGGCGAAGGCCAGCGTTGCCTACCTGAACGATCAGTTCCGCGAGCTGGGCAACAGCCTGGAGAAGGTGCTGGCGGCTTACAATTCGGGCGAGAATCGGCTCAAGCGCCTCAACCGCCGCCTGCGCGGCGCCGACTTCTGGTCCTCCGAGTTCTACTACGCGCTGCCGCGCGACACCCGCGATTACGTGCCCAAGGTGCTCGCGGCCGCGTGGCTGTACCTGCACCCGGAGCAGTACCGGCTGGAATGGCCGAGCTACGCCACCGAGCGGACTCGGCTGACGCTGCCGCGCGAGATGTCGCTCGGCGAGCTGGCGGTGTGCCTCGGCAATCGCGACCAGTCCAATGGCTGGTTCCGCACGCTGCGCAACCTCAATCCCGACGTCAAGCCGGGCGATCGGATCCCGGCCGGGGAGTCGGTCAACACGCCGGTGGCGCTGGCTGCCGCGTTCGAGGCGTCCTGCAACGACGGCGAGCTGGCCGCGCTGGCCGCCGAGCTGCACGAGGCCAGCTACGCCGAGGGCGAGGATCTGCTGCCGTACGTGGTCCAGCGCGGCGACACCATGGGCCGGATCGCCCAGCGCCACCGCTGCATGTCGATGCGCGAGATCGCCGCGCTCAACGACATCGCCCCGCCGAGGTATCTGATCCGCGCCGGCAAGACCATCAAGGTCCCCAACTGCTGAAGGATCCCTGACCCCTTCTTCTACCGCGCCACGCGCGCGCCGCTGATCGCGAACCGGGCGGTGTTCAGCACCGCCGCGTACTGGGAGCCGCCGATGACCAGCAGCGCGGACTGCCCGGGCGCGATGACCCCGCGGTGCACGCGCCGCTCCTGGCGGGTGCGCCCCTCGGCGTCCTGATAGGCGAAGTCCACCACCACCGCGGTCAGCGGCGCCGGGCTGCGGTTGGCCAGCTCCACGAACACGCGCCCGCTCTGATCCACCCGCGGGGCCAGCGCGAGGTAGCGCTCCGGGCGGCGCGGCAGGTCGAGCCGGAGCAGGCTCGTGGCCGATTCGCGCCCGGCCGGGGTATCGGACCCGGCCGCCGACTCGTAGTATTCGATCGCCCTGGCGACGTCGCCGTGGCCCTCGGCCAGCGCGCCGAGACCGTTCAGCGCATCCGCGGTCGGTAGCAGTTTCGCGCTGGCCTGGAGGTCGCGCTCAGCCAGGTCGAGCCGATTGAGGTGCCGGTACGACTCGCCGCGCCCGAGGTAGTACTTGAAGTAAGCATCGTTGCGGCGCAGCGCCTCGGAGTAGTGATCGACCGCGGCGCGGTAATCCTTGCGCGCGTACTCGACGTCGCCCTTCAGACCGTAAAAAAGCGCCTCCTCCGGCTCTCCGGCGATCGCCCGATCGGCCAGCCGGAGTGCCTCGGCCGGCTTGCCCTCGGACAGCGCCTTGCGTCCCTGGTCGTGCGCGTCGTAGGCCGGCTTGGTCGCCTTCAGCCGCGCGATCGCATGCTGGTATTCCCCGCGCCCGACCTTGCCGCCCGGGGGCAGCTCGGCCGCGGTCTCGATGTTCTTCTCGACCCGCTCCTGGGACGGCGGATGGGACGCAAACAATCCGCTCAGCCAGTCGCTGCGGCGCCCCTCGGACAGGCGTACGAAGGTCTTCTGCAGGTCCACCGCGCCCTGAGGGTCGTAGCCTGCGCGGGACATGTAGACCATGCCGTAGTGGTCGGACTCGAGTTCCGCGCCGCGACCGTATTTCTGGTTGAGCAGCTGCGCCGCGATCGCGGCGGCGCCGACCGCGTACTGGCTGTAGTCGCTGTCCCGCGTCGCCACCGCAGTCGCGATCACCGCGCCCTGCAGCAGCAAGCCCCGCTCGACCCCCTTGGCCCCGTGGCGCGCGGCGGCGTGAACCACCTCGTGCCCCAGCACCGCGGCCAGCTCCGACTCGGTGTCCATTTCCAGCAGCAATCCGCGGTTGACCGCGATCTTGCCCCCCGGCAGCGCCCAGGCGTTGGGCACCGAGTTGTTGAGCACGCTGAACTCGTAATCCAACTCGCGGTCGGAGTGCGCCGCCAGCCGCTGGCCGACCTCGCGCACGTATGCGCTCACCGCCGGATCGGCCACGTAGTCGCCGCCCTGCATCTGGCGGCTGGGCGCATAGTGTTCGGCCCCGATCTGGCGCTCCTGGGCTTCCGAGATGATCTGCAGTTCGCTCCGGCCGGTGACCGGATTGGTGGCGCAGGCGCCGAGGAGGGTCAAGCTCAGCGCCGCGGCGAAGGCCAGGCGCAGGGGCAAGGTTTTGAGTCGGGCGAACATACGCGGATCACTCCACTTCACAGTGTTTAACCTCAGGATTTTGACATCGTTTGAGCATTCTCTCATAGTCGCTGCGTTTTCCGGCCGCGCCGTTTTCGGGCAACGAAGAGATGCAGCGGCCGCCCCATTGATCGCCCTCCCCTGCAGGCACAGCCGCGGGAGGCCAACCGGAGACAGAGACAGATATGAACGGGATTCTCGACATGCTCGCTGGCCAGATCGACGCCGGCAAAATCAGCCAGATCGGCCAGCGCATCGGCGCCAGCGAAGCGCAGACCGGAGGCGCGGTCCAGGCCGCCCTGCCGGTGATCCTGGGTCAGTTGACCCGCAACGCGCAGTCGTCCGACCGCGCCGGGGGGCTGGCCGCCGCGCTCGACCGCGACCACGACGGCTCGATCCTGGACGACCTCGGAGGCTTTCTCGGCAAGCCGGTGTCGGATCGCGACGAGCGCATGATGGGACACGTGTTCGGCAACCGCCAGGCCGCGGTGCAGCAGCGCCTTGGACAGGCCTCCGGGCTCGATGCCGGCACCATGGGCAAGCTGATGGCGACCCTGGGCCCGCTGGTGATGGGAGCCGTTGGCAAGGCGCGCCGCCAGCAAGGAACTGGTGCCGATCTGGGCGAGTTGCTCGGGCGCGAGCGCCAGCAGGCCGAGGCCAAGGGTACCGGTTTCGGGCTGGTCGACAAGCTGCTGGACGCCGACGGCGACGGCGACGTGGACGCCAGCGATCTGATGGCGCGCGGCGCCGGCCTGCTGGGCGGGCTGTTCAAGCGGTAGCGAAACTCGGGCACAATCCCCGTTCATGACTACCCAACCCCAGGTTCATTTCGGCGGCGGTGAGCGCGACGCGGTCATCCTTGGCCGCTACGCGAACCGCCACGGTCTGATCGCCGGCGCCACCGGCACCGGCAAGACCGTCACCCTGCAGGTGCTCGCCGAGGGCTTCTCGCGCCTCGGCGTGCCGGTGTTTCTGGCCGACGTCAAGGGCGACCTGAGCGGACTGGGCGTGCCCGGCGAGACCAGCAAGGGGGTCGCCAAGCGGGTCGCCAAGCTGGACCTCGCCGACTACGTCAACGAGCCCTCGCCGCTGGTGTTCTGGGACCTGTATCAGCAGGACGGGCATCCGCTGCGGACCACGGTCAGCGAGATCGGCCCGCTGCTCCTGTCCCGGCTGCTCGAGCTCAACGACACCCAGGAGGGGGTGCTGAACGTGGTGTTCTCGGTCGCCGACGACGAGGGCCTGCTGCTGCTCGATCTCAAGGACCTGCGTTCGATGCTGAATTTCGTCGGCGAGAACGCCCGGGACATATCGCTCAAGTACGGGCACGTGACGTCGGCCTCGATCGGCGCGATTCAGCGCAGCCTGCTGACGCTGGAGCGCGCCGGCGGAGACCTGTTTTTCGGCGAGACCGCGCTGGAATTGACCGACCTGATGCGCCTCGACGAGAACGGCCGCGGTGTGATCAACGTGCTGGACGCGCGCAAGCTGATCCAGAACCCGCGCCTGTACACGACTTTCCTGCTGTGGCTGATGGCCGAGCTGTTCGAGGAACTGCCGGAACGGGGCGACCTCGACCGGCCGCGGCTGGTGTTCTTCTTCGACGAGGCGCACCTTTTGTTCGACGACCCGCCCAAGGCGCTGCTGGAGCAGGTCGAGCAGGTCGTGCGGCTGATCCGGTCCAAGGGCGTCGGCATCTACTTCTGCACCCAAAACCCGCAGGACGTCCCCAATGACGTGCTCGGCCAGCTCGGCAACCGGGTGCAGCACGCGCTGCGGGCGTTCACGCCGCGCGACCAGAAGGTGGTCCGCGCCGCGGCCGAGACCTTCGTCCAGAATCCCAACCTCGACGTGGAGCGGGCGATCACCCAGTTGGGGGTCGGCGAGGCGGTGGTTTCGACCTTGCTCGACGGTGGCGTCCCGAGCATGGTCGACCGCTGCCTGATCGCGCCGCCGCGCTCGCGGATGGGACCGTTGAGTGCGGACGAGCGGGTCCGGATTCGCGCCACCAGCGTGATCGGCGACCGTTACGAGGAGACCCTCGACCGGAAGTCGGCGTTCGAGATTCTGAGCGAGCGCGCCGAGGCCCGCGCGCGCGAGGCCGAACGCGCCGCCGCCCGCGAAGCGCGCGAGGCGGAGCGGACCCGCTCCTCGGCACCGAAGCGACGCGGGTCGCGCCGGCAAACGGTGTGGGAAGCGACAGTCAAGTCGGCCGCTCGCAGCATCGGCACCCAGCTCGGGCGCTCGCTGCTGCGCGGAGTGCTCGGCGCGCTGACCCGCGGACGCTGAGGCCGGCGGCGCCATATCCCGTTTGGGACGTTCACCGACCATCGGAGCTTCACTGCCTTTGGCCCGCGGCGCCGCGTCTGCTAAATTACGATGGTCGCGGTAGATTCGATCGTCGCCTCAGAGTGAACATCTGGGAAAAAATTCGCGCCGCGCTGGAGCCCAAGAACGACGTGTCCGCCGACGTCGAGCACCAGTTGCGCCTGGCCACCGGAGCGCTGCTGCTGGAAATGTGCCGGGCCGATTTCAAGGTGATGCCGGCCGAGCGCGAATCTATCGCGCGCTCGATCAAATCTACGTTCGCGCTCAGCGCCGAGGAGACGCGCGAGCTGATGGGCGCGGCCGAGACCGAGTCGGCGTGTGCGGTGTCGCTGCAGATTTACACCAGCCTGATCCACGAGCACTCGACCCGACCCCAGAAAATCCGGCTGATCGAGGACCTTTGGCGCGTCGCCTATGCCGACGGAGAGCTGCACAGCCTGGAGGAAAACCTGGTCGGGCGCGTCGCCTCCCTGATCGACGTGCCGCCCAAGCTGGTCAAGCAGATTCGCCAGCAGATCGAGACCAGCCTCCGCGCGGCGCCCCGCCTCAGCCCCTCGTAGTCAGCCCGCATCTCTCATCCCCTCCGGCCGCGATGTCGCGGTGACTGTGACCTTTTGCCGCCGTGCGGCGTCTTACAGACAACACAGTAAACGGGCGATCATGCCAATCGACGAACCACTGCTGGCGCGGCTCGCCGCCGGTGACGAGGCGGCCATCGCGGCGACCTACCGCGATTACCGGGGCGCGATCTACACCCTGGCCTATCGCATCTGCCAGTGCGAGCAGGAAGCCATGGACGTGCTGCAGGACACCTTCGTCCAGGCGTTCACCCGAATCCACCAGTTTCGCGGCGAGTCGTTGTGGGGCTGGTTGCGCCAGATCGCGATCAACCAGTGTCTGAGCCGCTTGCGCAAGCTCAAGCGCGCGCGGCTGAAGCTGCTGACCGATTCGGACGGGGTCCTCGCGAACGATGCCGGCCCCGGGGTGCGGCTGGATCTGGCGGCGGCGTTCGCCCGCCTGCCGGCGGATACCCGCGCGGTGGTCTGGCTGTACGACGTCGAGGGCTACAGCCACCAAGAAATCGCCGCGCTGTTCGGGCGCAGCGTCAGTTTTTCCAAAACCCAGGTCAGTCGCGCGCACCAGAAGATGCGCGACTGGCTCGACCACAGCGAGAGTGAAGCGAGATGTCAACCGATCGCAACCCCGGGGTGAACGACCGACCCGGGCTCGACCTGAAGAGTCTGCCGGCGCTGGAGCCGCCGCACGAAGTGTTGCCGGAAATCCTGGCCGCGGTGCGTCGCGGGCCGGCTTCCACCCGCGGCTGGCTCGGGTGGGCCACCGCCGCGCTGCTGGTGGTCTCGATCGGGACC
>JBFJNB010000126.1:0-6879 GCA_041633655.1 Lysobacterales bacterium
CGCCGACCCCGGCGATCACCGGTACCCGACCGGCGGCCGCGGCCACCGCGTGTCGCTGCAGCGCCCGGTATTCGGTCGAACTCAGCGCCGCGCTCTCTCCGGTCGTGCCGGAAACGACCAACCCGGCAATACCCGCGCCGACCTGGCGGCGGACCAGCCGCGACACCGCGTCGAAGTCGATCCCGCCGTCGACCGTCATCGGCGTGACCAGCGCGACCAGAGTTCCTGCCAAACGATCGGGATTCATGCTTCGAATATGCCGAGCAATGGTGTCTGAGCGCCACCTGGGCGCCCGAGCATCCTTTTTGCAGAGGCGGATGGTAAAGGCGCTCACGCGGCGGTACAAGTGCAGCGGTCCTGTCCCGCGGACAAATTGGCTAGACTCCCCCCGGGCTTCATGGTTTCATAGCGCCGGGATGACGGCTCCTGGACTGGTGATTGGATGGTGAAAATTGGTGAGGCCGTCGGCGACTTCGAGGGCGAAGCCACCGGCGGTGACAAGGTGCGTCTGTCGGCGCTGCGCGGCAAATCCGTCGTGCTTTATTTCTATCCCAAGGACTCAACCCCGGGATGTACCCGCGAGGGGGAGGATTTTCGTGACTTGAAGCCCGAGTTCGACGCCGCCGGATGCGTGATCTTCGGGGTTTCGCGCGACTCGCTAAAATCCCACGAGAAGTTCAAACAAAAGCACGATTTCGACTTCGAGCTGATCTCCGATCCGGGTGAGAATCTGTGCCGCCAGTTCGACGTGATCCGGGAAAAGAACATGTACGGGCGCAAGGTCATGGGGGTCGAGCGCTCGACCTTCCTGATCGATCGCGACGGGGTGCTGCGCGGACAATGGCGCAAGGTGCGGGTTCCGGGTCACGCCGAGGCGGTGCTCCAAGCCGCCCGGGAACTGGCTTGAGCGGCCCGGCGCGCAAGGGAACCCTGCCCGCCGCGATCCAATCGTCCCGATGAGCCATCCCCCCTGTCGCTACGTGCTGGACACCAACGTGCTGATGCACGATCCCAGCGCCCTGTTCCGGTTTCAGGAGCACTCGATCTACCTGCCGATGATCGTGCTCGAGGAACTCGACGCGGCCAAGAAAGGCATGTCCGAAGTCGCCCGCAACGTGCGCCAGGTCAGCCGGTTCCTGAACGAACTGATCGAGCACTACGGCGGGGATATCGGCGCCGGGGTTCCGCTGCGCCGCCCGGAGTGGCTGAATCTGCCCGGCAACGGCGCCACCGGCCGGCTCTGGTTTCAGACCGGGGAGTCCAAGCAGCGCAACGGCCCGGATGCACCGGACAATCAGATCCTGAGCGCGACCCTGGAGCTGCGCGAGCGGCATCCCGACGAGCGGGTGGTGCTGGTCTCCAAGGACATCAACCTGCGGATCAAGGCCACGATCCGCGGGCTGCCGGCCGAGGACTACCAGAACGATCGCGCGCTGGACGACCTGTCGCTGCTGTACAACGGGGTGGCGGAGTTGTCCGAGAACTTCTGGGAGGACGGGACCAACGTCGACTCGTGGACCAAAGGCGCGCGAACCTACTACCGGGTCGAGCACGATGAAGTCGCCCACTGGTACCCCAACCAGTTGATCTGTGCCCCCGGCGGCGGCGGAACCGAGGCGCTGGTCGAGGCGATCGAGGGCCGCGCCGCCCGGCTGCGCATCATCGGGGACTACCGCGGCGAGGGCAACAGCGTCTGGGGCATCACCGCGCGCAATCGGGAGCAGAACTTCGCGCTGAATCTGCTGCTCGACGAGCGCATCGATTTCGTGACCCTGCTCGGCACCGCCGGTACCGGCAAGACACTGTTATCGCTGGCCGCCGGGCTGGTGCAGACGCTGGAGGAAAAGCGCTACTCGGAGATCATCATGACCCGGGCCACGGTCCCGGTCGGCGACGACATCGGCTTTCTGCCCGGCACCGAGGAAGAGAAGATGGCGCCGTGGATGGGCGCGCTAACCGACAACCTGGAGTTTCTGACCGGGCGCGGCGACGCCGGCGACTGGGGGCGCGCGGCGACCAACGATCTGGTTTCCAACCGGATCAAGATCCGCTCGCTGAACTTCATGCGCGGGCGCACCTTCATGAACCGCTACGTGATCATCGACGAGGCCCAGAACCTGACCTCGAAGCAGATGAAGACCTTGCTGACCCGGGCCGGGCCCGGCACCAAGATGGTGTGCCTGGGCAACGTCGAGCAGATCGACACGCCCTATCTGACCGAGACCACCTCGGGGCTGACCTTCGCGGTCGACCGGTTCAAGCACTGGGAGCATTCAGGCCACGTGACGCTGGTCCGCGGCGAACGCTCCCGGCTCGCCGACTACGCGTCCGAGATCCTCTAACGGAGCCGTTTCCTGGTCAGGTCGGGCGGCGAGCCAGGAACCGCCCGCCGGCGAGGAGCGTCAGCAGGGCCAGCAGCGCGAGGCCCCAGAGGCCGGCAGCCGGGACGATCTGGGGTGCCGGGGTACCGGCGAACACCGCGGTCCAGCTCCCGGAAGTGCCGCTGAAATTGCCCGCCGTGACCGAGTAGCCACCCTGCAGGGCCTGGCCTTTGCGGCCGGGGCCACTGCTGAACTGGGCGGTGCCCAGCGGGCCCATCAGCATGCTCATCTGGACCACGCCGTTGGCCACGGTGCCGTCGACGTCCGCGTCCATCTCGGCCGGGCAGCGTTGGCTGCCGCCGGACAGGGTCAGCGCCGCCTGCCCGCCGAAGGTCGAGCTGGTCTCCATCATGATCTGCGCCTGGCCGGTGAACTGGCAATCGACCACCTCGCCCTTGGCCGGCCCGAACGTGGCGTTGGCGGTCAGGTTCCAGGTGCCGCTCAGATCGTTCTGCGACTGGGCGTGGGCCGCCCACCCGATCGAGCCCAGCAGCGCGGCGATGAGGACCGGGGACTTACGCATCGAATTCTCCTTTCAGGGCGGCGGTCGATACCCGAATTCTAGCCCGAATCGGCGGCCGGGCCAATCGTCGCCTCGGTTTTCCCGCCGGGGCCGGTGGCAGCCGGTTCCGGCGGCGGCACCGGTTCGGCGGTGCTGCGGATCGCCCGGGTCACCGCGCTGAACAGCGTCGCCAGCGGGATCGCGAAAAACACCCCCCAGAAGCCCCAGATCCCGCCGAACAGCAGCACTGCGACGATGATCGCCACCGGGTGCAGGTCGACGACTTCCGAAAACAGCAGCGGAACCAGCGCATTGCCGTCCAGCAGCTGGATCACGCCGTAGGTGATCATGACCCACGCGAACTGCGCGCTCCAGCCGAACTGGTAGAACGCGACGATCGCGATCGGCAGGGTCACGACCGCGGCGCCGATGTACGGCACCAGCACCGAGAACCCGACCAGGGTAGCCAGCAGCGCCGCGTACTGGACCTCCAGCACCGCGAGCGCGACGTAGGTCACGACGCCGACGATCAGGATCTCCAGCGTCTTGCCGCGAATGTAGTTGCCGAGCTGAACGTCGACCTCGGTCCAGACCGAGACCGCCAGGTGCCGATCGCGCGGCAGGAACTGCTGGAACCAATGGATGATCTCGTGCTTGTCCTTCATCAGGAAGAACACCAGGATCGGCACCAGCACCAGGAACACGATCAGCGTGATCACGCCGCTGATCGAGGCCAGCGACTGGGTCACGACGACCTGTCCCATGCCGGCGAGCTGGCTTCCGATCGAGTCCAGCAGCTGGTTGACTCCCTCGGGGGTGATCAGCCCTTGCGTCTTCTCGGGCAGCGTCTGCATCAAGGTCTGGAACCGGCCCACGACCGCCGGCAGCTGCTGTACGAGCTGGGTCACCTGTTTGGTCAACAGCGGCGCGACCCCCAGGAACAGGATCAGAAGCGCGGCCACGAACACCACGAACACCAGCGAGACCACCAGCAGCCGCGGCAGGCCGAAGCGCTCCAGCCGCACCACGATGCCCTCCAGCAGGTAGGCGATGATCAGCGCGGCGAACAGCGGCGCCAGGATCCCGCCGAACGCGATCACCAGCACGAACCCCAGCACCAGCAACCCGAGCAGGATCAGCACCTGGGGGTTGGAAAACCGGCGCACGAACCATTGCTTGATCAGTTGCATGCCGAGCAGACTAGCAGAATTCGGCGCGCGTCAATGGGCGCGCCCGAAGAGAGGATTTTCGCGGCCGGTCAGGGATCAGAAATCCCAGACCCAGATCACCTCGAACTCGAACTGATCCCCGGTCAGATCGCCCGAGCGGGTGTAGTTGGAATTGCCCAGATAGTAGATGGAATCGGCGTAGCTGGCGGAGACATTCAGCCGCGTGCTGCGCCCGGTGCGGGTGCTGAACCCGAAGCTCATGTTTCGATCGGCGAACTCCGGCTCCAGCGCGCGGGCCAGGCTGTCCGAAGTCGGGGTCGGCTGCTGCGAGGTCGAGTAGACGACCTGCCAGGTAAAGTCTTCGCTGCTGCGCCAGTTCCACCCGACCCGGTAGATGGTCAGATCGCGCCAGGCGAAATCCGGGCTCGCCGAGTCGCCCAGAAGCGACAGGAAGCGGTCGGGAAGCAGGCTGGAGGTGAAGGTGTTGACCTCCGAATACAGCACCCGCTGCACGTCGAAGCTGAGCGAGGACTTGGGCGTTGCCTGGACCACGATGCCGACGTTGGCGCTGGCCGGGATGTCGAAATCCCCGGGCTCGGAATACACGCCCCGGTAGGCGTTGAACGTGTCCATGTCGATCCGGGACTGATACGCCGCTCCGAACTCCACGCCCGGCGCCAGCTCGCTGCTGAATCCCAGCCGGAGTCCGCTGCCGCTGGACTGCTCGGACTCGAGCGCCGGATAGCGCGACTCGACCGCGGTCGATCCCAGGCCCCAGGTCGCATAGCCCTGGCGGGCAAACACCGCCGCCACGTCGATCGCGCCGGAGCCGACCTGGCGCGTGAATCCGGAGGAGAACAGCGAACGCTCGAAGCTGTGACCCGGGCTGGCGTAAGCGAGCAGCCGCGAGCCCAGGCTCGATACCAACGGCGTTTCCGGAACCCGCGAGGCGGAGAATTCGAAGCTGATCGCGGTGCTCGGGGGGCTGTCGACGGCAGCGAGGAATTCCGGCAGCAGCAGGAATTCGTGCTTGGCCAGCAGGCTGACGTCCAGTTCGACCCGGTAGCCGAGATTGGCGGCGAAATCCGGCAGCAACGCCTGGACCGTGAGGTCGTTCCACGAGCCCAGATTCATGCTGCGGAACAAGAGCGCCGACAGCGGGGACAGGTGCAGGCGGTGGATCGCGGTCGATCCGAGCGCCGGAGCGAGGGTTCCGCTCAACCGCTGAACCGAAATCTCAGCCAGCGCCGCGCCCGGGGCGAAGCACACCGTCGCGGCCACCAGAGATGGCACCGATACCCGGCCCAGGTGTTTGCCCCACTTACGCATGGTCACGATTGCGATTGCGATCCTGATCGGGCGCCACTATGGCAATAATACAACAGCCTGTCAATCGACCCGCGCATTATTGCAACCCGCGCGAAATCTTGCCCGAGGCGGTCGGCGGCGCGGCCCCGAGGGGGCCCGCTGTGGCACAAATGCAACAGTCGTTGCGGCCGGCGCTACAGCCGCTCGATGATCGCGTCGGCGAAGTCGGCGGTGCGGTGGGTTCCCCCCAGGTCCGGCGTGATCCGGTCCTTGGCCGCGATCGTCGCGCGGATCGCGTCGCGCAGGCGCTCGTCCAGTTCCTCCATCCCCAGGTAGCCGAGCATCAGGCCGGCGGCCAGCAGCAGCGCGCATGGATTGGCCACGCCCTTGTCCGCGATGTCGGGGGCCGACCCGTGGACCGCCTCGAACAGGGCCTCGTGATCCCCGATGTTGGCCCCGGGCGCCAATCCCAATCCGCCGACCAGGCCGGCGCAGATGTCCGAGATGATGTCGCCGAACAGGTTGGTGGTTACGATCACGTCGAACTGCCACGGGTTCATCACCAGCTGCATGCAGGTGTTGTCGACGATCAGGTCGTTGAACTCGATCTCCGGGTAGTCCCTGCTTACCTCGGTGGCGACGTCCAGAAACATCCCCGAGGTGTACTTGAGGATATTCGCCTTGTGCACCGCGGTGACCTTCCGACGGTTCAACTTGCGCGCCATCTCGAACGCGTAGCGCACAACCCGCCGGCACCCCTTGCGCGTGACCACCATCTTGGACTCGGCCCGCTCGCCGTCGTCTGAGATCTTGGCGTCGGCGGCGAGATACGCGCCCTCGGTGTTCTCTCGCACGGTGATGATGTCGATGTTGTCGTAGTGCGCCTTGGTCCCGGGCATCGTCGCGACCGGGCGAACGTTGGCGTACAGTTCGAAGATCTTGCGCAGGCTGACATTGATCGAGCGGAACCCCTTGCCAACCGGGGTCGTCAGCGGCCCCTTCAGCGTGGCATCGGTGCGGCGGATCGAATCCAGCGTCGCCTCCGGGATCAGCTCGCCGTGCTCTTCCAGCGCGGCCAGGCCGGCGGCGTGAAACTCGAACTCCAGCGGCGCGCCCAGGTGCTCGAGCACCTTCAGCGTCGCATTCATGATCTCGGGACCGATCCCATCGCCGGGAATGATCGTGACCGTGTTCATCGCTCTCCTTGGGAAGTAGTCTTCGACTGCCTCGGTAACGCGCAAACGCCCGGAAATCCGGGCGTTTGCGTTATCCGTCGAGGCGCGACATTATAGCGCGTTTTTCCAGCGCACAACCGCTATGAGCCCCCGCCGCATCGCCGTGGTTACGTCCTCGCGCGCCGATTTCAGCCACCTCCACTGGCCGCTGAAAGCGCTCGCCGCCGACCCGGCATTGAGCCCCGAGCTGATCGTGATCGGCGCCCACCTGGCGCCGGGGTTCGGGCTCAGCGGAGCGACCGTCGAGGCCGACGGCTTTCCGGTGCGGGCGCGGCTGGAGTGCC
>JBFJNB010000127.1:0-6848 GCA_041633655.1 Lysobacterales bacterium
ATGTAGCTCAGTTGGTTAGAGCGGCGCACTCATAATGCGTAGGTCGGTGGTTCAAGTCCACCCATAGCCACCATTTCGGGACCTGCCTTCCTGAATGGGGCTGCCCCCGAATTTCGGACGCCGTAGGCCGAGTCTCGATTCCCGATGTCGGGGTGTTCGGCTCGCTTCCCGTCGTCGTCGCGCTTGTCAGGGGAGCGGGCTCGCCGGGGTGTTCGGCGCGCTTCCCGTCGTGGTCTGGGCTTGAGAAGGGAGCGGGCGCGCCGGGTTCAAGTCCACCCATAGCCACCATTCCAATAATTGGGCCAGGTTCAATTCTAGCGTGGACGTTGACCGCTCGCTGGGCAAATCTCCGCGGAGATTTCGGATCGGCACGAGGCGTCGGCGTCTTCTACAATTCCATCAGCGACGGTTTCAGAAAGCCGGGTGCAGGATGCCGCACTCCAAGCCGGTGCCGGTCCCGCCGCCACCCGGCAGCGACAAGCTGGTCGTATTATTCGAGGTCGTGAAACCGGAACCCTGACGGAGGGCTGGGAGATGACGATGCTGCATACCGCGATCGGACACCTCGAACAGGGCGACTGGGAGGCTGCGCACCAGATCGTACAGGACGACCCGAGCGAGCTGGGGAGCTGGGCGCACGGGGTCGTCCACCTGATGGAGGGTGATCTGTCCAACGCCCGCTACTGGTATCGCAAGGCCCGGCGAGCGCTGCCGACCCGGTTCGACATCGCCGCCGAGATCGAAGCGTTGAGGACCGCGGCCGGCTAGCGCCGGGCCGGCGCTGCACGCTCTCCGATCGGCGGCGGAGCGCCTAGCATTCTTCGCGCTCGCCGCTTTTGACGCAAATCAATTTCGGTGATCATCCGGCGTGATAAATGGTGCGCCGTCAGGGTAGCTGTGCGCAGACCATCGGCCTGGAAGCCCTTCCAGTCGGAGAGACGAAATGTGCATCAGACCTCGTTCCTCGGGCGTGCCTGGTATCCGATCGCATCTGTTCGCCGGGGCCCTGCTGCTGGCCCTGGCCTCGCCGCTGCGCGCCGCGGACCTGCTCGACTACGTGATCCAGGCGGTCGACCCGACGCTGGCGCCGGCCCGGCCGCTGATCGAGTGCCTGGCCGGGGGCGGCGCCGCCGAGCACTGCGCCTTCGAGGCCGCCAAGCACCAGGTGGCGGGGGCGCTGCCGATCGGGCCCGGCGACGACCGGGTCAAGCTCGCCGTCGGCGTATTCACAGCGGCGAGCGAGGAGCGCTGGTTCGACGTGCTCAAGATCGGCGGCGAAGTCGTGGCCAAGTCGGTCTCCTGCGCGATGCTGCCGCTGGGGGGTGCAGTCAAGGGCACCGCCTGCAGCATCGTCGGCTGGGTCATCACCCACTCAGCCGGCACCCTGGACAAGGCCTGGCGGGCCCTGACCGGCCCCGACTGGTGGGCGCTGGTCGACCTGCTGGGTACCGCCGCGTGCGACCTGATTCCCGGCGATGGGGCTGCCGGCTACGCCAAGGACGTGCTCTGCGGGCCGCTGGCGGGCGCGCTTTTGGGAGCCAAGAAATTTGCCGAGACCCTGGCCAGCGGCGCGGTGGCCGGCGCCGACGCGCTGGAAAACCTGGTCTTCGGCGACGACAGCCACATGCCATATGACCGCTATTTCGAGCTGTACTGGCAGCCCTGGTACCACTATTCCACGGCGCGGATCTGGCGCAACGAGGGCCTCGGCCCGGCCGTCGGGGGCGTCTACAACACCTGCGTGGACTATTTCGACTCCCACAACCAGTACCGCTCGACGGCGAAGAAGACCTGCGGCGACCTGAAAAAGAAATTCGACAAGCACGTCAAGGGATTCGCCAACGCGCTGCCGGTCGCGGTGGATGGTTATTTCGAAACCGTCGCCAGGCCCGCCATCCGCGGGTTCGCGCGCGCCGGATTTGGCAATGCCACGCCCGAAAACCTGCCCGGGGAAGGGTTGTTCGTCATGAACTGCGAGTTCCAGATGCGCCAGCGGTTCCCGTTCCCGGAGCCCGACGAAACCCGCTGCCACCTGCTGGCAGACAAAGCGAAGCAATATGCCAAAGTGATCACCGTCGGGCCCCTGTATCAGGTGCTGGCCAAGTCCTGCTACGGCGAGGTCAAGCAGCAGACCCTGGACCCCACCATCTGGGCGATGGCCTGCGACGACCTGCGCTCGCGCTACCGCCAGGTGTATACGGGCGAAACCCTGAAGCTCCTGAAGACCATCGGCGACGTCAAGAAGCATGGCTGCGTGCTGGCCGACCCGAACCAGATCAAGAAACTGCGCCTCGACTGTCAATCCTACGCGGCCTATGCCGCGTGCGTGGGGGCGCTGCAGCCGAACGGCGAGAAGTACTGCGCCAGGCCGCCGGTCGTGCTCGGGGAGACCGAGCTCGCGGCCGAAGCAATGCAGGCCGGCCCCCAGGCCACGGCCGCGGCGCTGGGCGCGGCCGCCCCGGGGTCGTCGGGTCAGGACCGCCGGGCGACGCGACTACCCATGCCGCAGCAGCAGGCGACCCCGCCGGTCGAAACCCAGCCGGGGCGGGTCGCGACGGCGCCGGCGATCGCGCGCCTCGGGCGCGCGCGGCAGGTGCTGGCGGCGTTCGAGGCCGAGACGCTGCTGGCCGCCGGCAAGACGCGGTTGCGCGGCGGGCAGACCGTGGCGCAGGGCATGACCGGCTTCGGACCTGGCTGGAGCGGCGACGCTCAGCTCTTCTGGCACGGCGGTGCGGTCGGCGCGACGCTGGATCTGCTCGTCGACGTCCCGGCCGACGGCGCCTGGGCGGTCGAAATCGCGCTGACCCAGGCGCCAGACTACGGCGAGCTGGCGTTCGAGGTGGACCACCACCCGATCGAGCTTCGCTTCGATGGCTACGCGCCGCGGGTAGCCGGTCCGGTCAGCGTCGCGCTCGGCACGTTCGCGATGATCGGGGGGCCGCGCCCGGTGAGCCTGAAGATCGTCGGCCGCAACCCGGCCGCCAGCGGCTGGCTGGCCGGGATCGACCGGATCGTATTGAAGCCTGCAAGTTGATCGCCGGAGGCGACATGAAACCGGCAGTTCCCACGTTGCTTGTCGGCCTGGCCCTGGCTTTAGGCTTTCGATTCGCGGAAGCTGCCGAGGTCTATCTGGCTCGCCCCACGGTCGCCGGGAAACGCGTCGACATCTGCCTGGAATGGGGCAGCGCCTGCGATGGCGAGGCGGCGGAGGTGTACTGCAAGGCCCAGGGGTACAGCCGCATGGTTGCATGGGAAACCGATGCCGACATCGGCGCGACCCACCCGACCCTGGTGACCGGCTCGGGACAGGTATGCGCGGAAGCCTTCTGCGACGGGTACCTGTCGATCACCTGCGCGCTGGAAGACGAATGGACGAAGCAAACCGGCCTGGGTGGCGTGGTGATCGAAGTGGTGCGAAAGTCCGGCCAGTCGCCGGAAGGCATACTGCTGGTAGCGGTCTCCGAGCAGGACCTGGGCATGGCGACGGCCGCGGTCGCCGGCCTGACCGGGCTCGCGCTGCTGCACACGCCGCCCGGCGCGTACCGCCTGCTGATCCACGACTACAAGAACGCCGAGCCGATCCAGCCGCAGCCCGCCTATCCCCTCGACGTCGGGCCCGGCAACCGTGGCGACTTCATCACGGTGGAGATCGACTGATTCGGGAAAACCGGCCTGGGATGTCCGGCCGGGGTGGTGTGCAGGCAAACGGTGCCGACGAATCGCACCCCGGCGCCGAGCGTCGCGCCCTCCGGGTAAACGACCAATTCGTCTCCGGTCCAGACCTCTTTGTCGGCGACGCGAATTGCCGCCGGGCGGGACCATGAGACCGCGGCGCTGAACCGCCCCTGGCCTGAGTCGCCGTTCCGGTCGTGAGAAACCCACGGGGAAAAATGACCGCCGAGGCCGTCGATCACCGCGCTCATGTCGGCCACGCCGGATCGATAGGCCACCGTCCGGCCCCCGCATCGAACCTCCACCGCGACTGACCTTGCGCCGATGCGGTCGAAGTCATAAGCCAGGTGGAAGGTCCCGCCGACGCGTTTGAACGTGAGCGTCGTCAGCGCTCGCTCGGGAAAGCCCGCCGCGTGACCGGTGCTCACCAGCTCGAGCACGCCGCTTTGGTCGAGCCGCTCACCGAGGTCGCCCAGCCGCAGCGACCAGGCGCGCGCCCGGTTCCAGTCGATCACCGCACCGTCGTAGCCTCGGTTGCCGATCGCGGCGACTTCGAACGACGCTGGAATGCCGGCCCGATGGCCGTTCGAGCGGGCCGGGTTTGCTTGCGCCCACTCGGACGAACTGAGAGATTGATGGCTGGCACCGACCGTCATCACGGCCTCTTCAGAAAATAGTGTGAGTAACCCTATGCAACGACGGATCGCCGCCGATACCCTCACCGCCCGCGGGGTTCTCGATGAGCGGATGTCGTGAGCTTTGCCGGGCGGCGATTCTGATCGGAGGGCTGTTTCCGATGAGCCGTGCCCTGCCCGACGAACATGCAGACCCACCAGCCCCGGCACGGGACGTGGTCTGGGTCGCGCATCGCGGGGGGATCGTGCCGGGTTATCCGGAGAACACGCTGAAGGCGTTTCGCCATGCGATCCGATCGGGCGCGCAGGTGTTGGAAATCGACCTGCGCGCGACCAAAGACGGCCACCTGGTGGTGATCCACGACCGCACCCTGGAGCGCACTACCAACGGCCGCGGGCTGGTCAGTGCGCGCACGCTGGCCGAACTGAAGCGGCTCGATGCCGGCGGGGGAGAACGGATTCCGAGCTACCAGGAGGCCCTTGAGCTCGTCGCCGGAACCGGGGTCGAGGTGCTGCTCGACATCAAGCGCAGTCGCGCGCAAGACCTCGGGAAAATCGTGGCCCTGACCGAGCAGCACGGCGCGGTCGCGTCCGTGATCGCCGGCGTCCGCAGCGTGCGCAGCCTGCGCAAGATTCGGGCGCTGAATCCCGGGATCCGGACGCTCGGATTCGTCCGCAGTCCCGACCGCGTCGACGAGTTCATCGCCGCCGGCGTGGACATCGTGCGCCTGAAATACGAATGGATCGAGCGCGATCCCGGCCTCATCGAGCGGGTCCACGCGCTCGGGCGTCCGGTCTGGGCGCTGGCACCCGGTCTGGCCAGAGACGGGTTGGACCCACTGATCGACTCGGGCGTGGACGGAATCATTTCCGATGCGCCGGCAATGGCGTACGCGGTTCCGAGGCAAGCCGACTGATCCCGCCGCGATCGACTGCAATCCATTGTTTCGATAGGCTTTGAGCGCCCCCGCTCGAGTTTCGCGCGTACGACAATCGACCGACTTTTCGATGAGCGCCGTCTAACGGACTACGACGGATCATTCCGTGGATCTGGAATGGAGGTCCGGCATGAACCGCAGTTTTCGCAAAACGCTTCTGTGCTCCACCGTGCTGGCGGCGGTGTTGAGCAGTTCCGCGCTGGCACAGGAGGGCCCGGTAACGTTCGAATTCAGCTTTTCCAACCCCGGGGCGCGCAGCATGGGAATGGCGGGCGCGTTCGCGGCGCTGGCCGACGATGCCACCGCGGCCTATGCCAATCCGGCCGGTCTGACCCAGCTGCACGTGCCCGAGGTGTCGCTGGAAACGCGGGCCTGGTCGTACGAGACGCCGTTCGTGACCGGCGGACGGATCAGCGGCGAGCCGTCGGGCGAGGGCATCGACACCGTGAGTGGCATCCGCCACGGCAGCTCCAACAGCAGCACCACGGGCCTTTCTTATCTTTCGTTCATCTATCCGAAGGATCGCTGGTCGTTCGCGCTGTACCGGCATACCTGGGCCGATTTTTCGCTCCAAAGCGAGGTCAACGGTTTGTTCGGGCTCAACGAGGACGGCGAGGAGGATCGCAGCGAGGACATTCTCGCGAACACCGACGTCGAGGTCATCAATACCGGGTTCTCGGTTGCCTACCAGATCCACCCGCGCCTGAGTCTGGGTGCGAGCCTGGTCAACTATTCGGCCAAGCTGGATTCGCTGTCGGTCGAGTACGCCCACGAGGACGAGTCGTTCTACCTGCCCAACCCGTTCACCGACGACCTGATCGACACCACCTACAGCTACACCTCGAGCACCAACGGCTGGTCGATCAACGCCGGTTTTCTATGGAATCTGTCGGAGAACTGGTCGCTGGGCGGATTCTATCGGGAGGGTCCGACCCTGGATTTCCACGTGACCGAGGTCGTCGGCGCGGGACAGGATGAGTTCCCGGTCGGCACGGTGGAGCTGGAAGCCAAGTTCCCGCTGAGCCTGCCCGACATCTACGGGCTGGGTCTGGCCTACCGTTCCGAAAACGGCGCCTGGACGGTCAGCTTCGAGTGGTCGCACATCGAGTACTCGTCGATTACCGACGGCCTGGACACGCGGGTGTTCGACCCGGGCCAGATCATGATCGAAGACGGCGACGAGCTGCGCTTCGGCGTCGAGCACGTGTTCCTGCACGCTCATCCGATCATCGCGCTGCGCGTGGGCGGCTGGCTCGATCCGGCCCACAGCGTCGGCTCGGGGCCGACCGCGGGACCGTTCGAGGCCGCGATCTTCCCCGGCGGCGAGGACCAGTGGCACTGGGTCGGCGGGCTCGGCTTCGTGTTCAGCAACTTCCAGATCGACTTTGGCTTGGATCTCTCGCGGCAGGCCGACGTCGCCTCTCTATCGTTCGTCTATTGGTTCTGAGCCTGCATCGCTCGCCACCGTTCTACTGCGACGCCCCAAGAGCACGCCCTGACTGGCGTTCGCTCCGTCGGAGTGCTCGACGAAGGACGGGCTACGCCTGCGCGCTCCTCGGTCGCGAACGCCACCCATGCCGCACCCTTGAGTCGTCTCGCGACG
>JBFJNB010000128.1:0-6813 GCA_041633655.1 Lysobacterales bacterium
AGGAGATGATGACATGACCGCTCGCACGCTTGCTCGCATCATTCCCGGCATGAACACCAGTGATGGCGCCGGGGTTAAACTGCGCCGCACCCTGGGCCAGTCGCAACTGGCCAGACTCGACCCGTTTCTGATGCTGGACGAGTTCGGCACCGACAACCCGGACGACTACATCGCCGGCTTCCCGCCGCATCCGCACCGCGGCTTCGAGACTGTAACCTATATGCTCGACGGCCACATGCGCCACGAGGACCACCTCGGCAACGTCGGCGAACTGACCCAGGGCGGGGTCCAGTGGATGACCGCGGGGCGTGGGGTGATCCACTCCGAGATGCCGCAGCAGAAGGAGGGCCGGATGCGCGGCTTCCAGTTGTGGATCAACCTGCCGGCGGCCGAAAAAATGAAGCCGGCCGGCTATCGCGACATCCCGGCCAGTCAGATCCCGGTGGTGGACATCCCCGGCGGGCGGGTCAAGGTCATCGCCGGCGCGCTGACCCACGGCGACGAGACCACCGCCGGCCCGATCAACGGGTTGACGACCGAGCCGATCTTCTTCGACGTCCACCTGGAAGCGGGCGCGACCTTCGAACACGAACTGCCCAAGGGCCACAACGCGTTCGTCTACGTCTACGAGGGCGATTTCGCGGTTGGCCCCGAGGGCGACGAGGCACGGCTGCCGCACCAGGCTGCCGGCGTTCTTTCAAAAGGCGACCGCGTCCGGCTCGCGGCCGAAACCGACGCGCGCGCGATTCTGCTCGCCGGCCGCCCGTTGGGCGAGCCGGTGGTCCAGTACGGCCCGTTCGTGATGAACACCCAGGCGGAGATCGAGCAGGCGATTCGCGACTACCGCGACGGCACCCTGGCCGCCCGATGACGATCGCAACCTGGGAACTCCTGAGCTACGTCGTCACGGTGCTCGGCTTGCCGCTGGCGATCGGCGTCTTTCTGTACGAAAAGCGCAAGGAGCGACGGGCCGAAGAAGGCGAGGTTTACGAGGCGCTGTCGAGCAACTATCACGACTTCCTGCGCCTCGCATTGGAAAACCCCGACCTAAAGCTCTTGTCGAAGGAGCGCACAGGGGATCTGACCGCCGAACAGCGTGAGCGGATGCAGGCGATTTTCGGGCTGCTGATCGCTCTGTTCGAGCGCGCCTATCTGCTGCTCTACGACGACGACCTCAGCGGCAAGGAAGCCCGCCGCTGGCGCTCCTGGGAGGACTTCATGCAGGAGTGGTGCGACCGCGCCGACTTCGTCGAGGCAATGCCGGCCCTGCTCAAGGGAGAGGATCCGGAGTTCGCCAGCTACCTGCGAAACCTCGCTGGGCAGAACTCTGGGCAGGGTTCTGGGCAGGGTCGGACCGACGCAAACTGCTGATTGAGGCCGATCGCGGTGGGTCTGGCTTACCGGGCGGACACCAGGCCCAGGTCGGACTCGATTCGCACCGCGTCGGCGCGCGAGATCTCGAGGGATTCGCGCAGCCGTTCCAGCAGCGAGCGCTGCGCCGGACCGAGGTCGCCGTGCGCGAGCGCGTCCTCGACCGCGGCGGCGTACATCTGCAGCTTGCGATAGGCCTGGTAGTCGCCCCCCGGCTCATCGGGCACGACCTGGCCCGACAGCCACTCGGACAACCGGTGCAGCGGCGCGACCAGAAACACGATCAGCGCGGCCCCGAGGAGTCCCAGCACGCTGCCGAAGCGCTCCGACAAGAACGCGGCAGCCCCTTCGGAGATCAGGAAGAAGATCGCCACGAACAGGGCGGCCAGCGTGCCGTGCTTGACGCCTCGGCGCAGCCGCACACGGATGTTCAGAAGGCGCATGCTGAGAATCCCGTACGCCACGATCGGAATGTACAGCAGGGTCGAGCCCGCGTAGATCTGGGAGCGCAGCATGTCGGCCGCGTAGGTTCCGCGCAGCACGCCGAGAAACGCGCTCGCGTAGACGATGCCCCAGGCGATGTCCCGAATGCCGAACGCTACCGCGAACAGGATCGCGCGGCGCCGGGCGAGTTTCGTGCGGGCGATGAAGATCGCGCGCAGCGCCAGTGCGAACGCAAGCGCGAACATCAACGCCAGCAAAAGCGCGATCAACCAGAACTCACTGAACAAGCGCACCGACCACACCGCTGTCGCGATCAGCGCGAGAATCGGGATCGCTGCCGGGCGACGCAGCGGCCGCAACATCCGCTGCGGCAGCGCCCACGCCAGGAACAGCGGGTAGGCGATCAGCATCAGGCAGTCGGCGGTGTGATGATCCCACCAGTCGAACGGGGGCGGCGCGTTGATGAGCAGTACCGCTCCGGAGCTGCTGGTGACCAGAACCGCGCCCTCGACGATGAGTACGATCGCGAACAGTACCGTCAGGCGATCGCGCTCGGTCGAGCGCAGCAGCCACACCGCCATTGACCACGCCAGCAGGACCGCGAACGCTCCCGTCAGTCCCCACGGGTTGATCGTGAAAGACTCCGGCATCCGCCGATGATAGGGGGAATCCGGTGCCGGACCAAAACTGGGGCCAGGCATGCTGGCGCGGCGGTCCGGGTTTGACTATCGTGGCCGCGTGGGCACCATCGCCGCCATCGACCTGAGCGAGTTCACCGACGGGAATGCCTTGCAGCGCCGTCGCCTGGCTGCTCGGGTCGATGAAACCTGCAGGCAGGTCGGGTTTCTGACCGTGAGCAGACACGGCGTGAACGCCGCGATCCGTGACCGGTTGTGGCGGCTCGCCCACGGGTTCTTCGAGCTGGAACCCGCCGAGAAACAAACCGTGGCGCCGGCCCGACCCGGCGACCCGTACGGCTATTTCGCACCGTACCGCGAGGCGCTGGCCGGCTCGCGCGGGAACTTGACGCCACCGGACCTCAAGGAGAGCTTCAACGCCGGACCGCCGAATCGCCCGGCCGGCCTCGAGGGGGGCTCCGATGAGCGCTTCTTCTACACCCCGACCCGGTGGCCGAGCGCGCCCGCCGGCTTTCGCCGCGCCTGGCTCGACTACTACCAGCAGATGAGCGCGCTGGCGGCGACCCTGATGCGGTTGTTCGCGCTCGCACTGGGACTTCCCGAGGACTGGTTCGACGGCTACGTCGACCATCACGTCAGCGCGATGCGGGCGCTGAACTACCCGCCGCTGGACCGGCAGCCACGGCCCGGGCAACTGCGCGCCGGCGCCCACACCGACTACGGCAGCCTGACGATCCTGCTGACCGACCCAGACAATCCGGGCCTGGAAATCCGCTCGACCGGCCGGTGGCTGCCGGTGGCGGCGCCGCCGGATGCATTCATCGTCAACCTCGGCGACCTGATGGCCCGCTGGACCAACGACCGCTGGGTCTCGACCCTGCACCGGGTGGTGAACCCGGCGTCCAGCCCCGGCCGCCGGCGCCAAGCGATCGCGTTTTTTCATCAGCCGAACTTCGAAGCCCACATCGCGTGCATCCCCACCTGCCTCGCGCCCGGCGAGCATCCCAGGTATCCGCCCGTCCGCTCCGGCCCCTACCTGATGGACCGGTTCCGCGGCGCGACCGAGGCGATCGCCTGAGTGAAGGTGCACATCGCAACCCCGGTGCGGGAAGCGTTCGCCCCCGGCCAGCCGGTCGTGGCGCTGGAAACCACGCTGATCACCCACGGCATGGCCTACCCCGACAACCTCGAGATCGCGCACGCGATGGAGGCCGCGATCGCGGCCGAGGGCGCGTGTCCGGCGACGCTGGGCATCGTCGCCGGGAACGTCACGGTCGGCTTGAGCCCGGGCGAGATCGAGCGCTTCGCGACCGCGGCCCCGGGCAGCGTGGCCAAGTGCAGCCGGCGCGATCTGCCGGCGATCATCGCCCGGGGAGTCGACGGCGCACTGACGGTGGCCGGCACGATGATGGTCGCGGCCGCGGCCGGGATCCGGGTGCTCGCCACCGGCGGCATCGGCGGGGTCCACCGGGGCCACCCGTTCGACGTCTCCGCGGACCTGCTGGAGCTGGGCCGCAGCCCGGTTGCGGTGGTCTGCGCCGGGGCCAAGTCGATCCTGGACCTCAAGCTGACGCTGGAAGTGCTGGAGACCCAGGGCGTGCCGGTAGTCGGTCTCGGCACCGGCACCCTGCCCGCTTTCTTCAGCGCTGATTCGGGGCTCGCTCTACCGGCCAGCGCGCCGACCATCGAGGCGGCCGCCGCGATGCTGGCCACCTGGGCCGACCTCGATGCCGGCAATGGGATGGTCATCGCGGTGCCGGTGCCGGCGGCCGACGCGCTGCCGACCGACGAAGCCGAGCGGGCGATCGAGACCGCGGTCGCCGAGGCCGACGCGCGCGGGATCAGCGGCGGTAAGGTCACCCCGTTCGTGCTCAAGCGGGTCGCCGAGCTGACCGGCGGACGCTCGGTGGCGGCCAACAAGGCACTGCTCGTAAACAATGCACGCACCGCGGCGCGGCTCGCCGTCGCGGCCGGTTTCGGCCCACCGTCGAAGCTCCGCCCGGATTGACAGCCGCGCTGCAAACCCCTCAAATACAAAACCTTTTGCCGGGTCGAGGGCATGCTGTTTACCGACGTCATCCGAAACAAACGCGACCGGGAGGAGCTTTCCGCCGAGGAAATCGAGTTCTTCGTCGCCGGGCTGACCGACGGGAGCATTCCACCCGAGCAGGTCGCCGCGCTGGCGATGGCGATCGTGCTGAACTCGATGAGCTTCGAGGAGACCGGGCGGCTGACCCGGGCGATGGCCGGCTCGGGCACAATGCTCGACTGGCGCAACGACGAGCTGGGCGGACCGGTGGTCGACAAGCACTCGACCGGCGGCCTGGGCGACAAGGTCAGCCTGGTTCTGGCTCCGCTGGCCGCCGCCTGCGGCTGTTTCGTGCCGATGATCTCGGGGCGGGGGCTGGGCCACGGCGGGGGGACCCTGGACAAGATCGAGGCCATCCCCGGGTACCGGTCCTGCCCGGACCTCGCGACGTTCAAGGACGCGGTCAAGGCGGTCGGCTGCGCGATCATCGGCCAGACCGGCGACCTGGCGCCGGCCGACCGGCGCCTGTACGCGATCCGCGACATCACCGCCACGGTCGAGTCGATCCCTTTGATCACCGCGTCGATCCTGTCCAAGAAAATGGCCGCCGGGCTGGACGCGCTGGTGATGGATATCAAGGTCGGCTCGGGCGCGTTCATGAGGACCCTGGAGCAGGCGCGGGCGCTGGCCGAGAGCATCATCGAAACGGCGAAGGTCTCCGGGTTGAAGACCCATGCCCTGATCACCGACATGAATGAGAACCTAGGCTCGACCGCGGGCAACGCGCTCGAGGTCCAAGAGGCGGTCGAGTTTCTCACCAACCAGACGCGCGAGCCGCGGCTGGAGCAGGTGGTGCTGGCGCTGGTCGCCGAGATGCTGTTGATGGGAGACCTCGAGTCCGATCGAAATGCGGCGCGCACGAAGGCCGAACGAGCGCTCGACTCGGGCCGCGCGGCCGAGGTGTTCGCGCGCATGGTCGCGCAACTGGGCGGGCCAAAAGACTTCGTCGAGGGATACCGGCGTTACCTGCCGAGGGCCCCGGTGTGCCGGCCGGTTCATGCCGATACCCGCGGGTATCTCACCGCCGTCGACGGCCGGGGTCTCGGCCACGCGGTGATCGAGCTGGGCGGCGGCCGGCGCCGCACCGACGACGAACTGGACTTGTCCGTCGGTTTCAGCGAGGTCGCCCCGATTGGCAGCGAAATCGACGCTGAACGCCCCTTGGCGCTGGTCCACGCCGCGTCCGCGGACGTCGCGGAGCGGGCCGCCGGGATGCTGCGCCGCGCGTGCGCCATCGGTCCGGCAGCGCCGGCCGAGCGCCCGGTCGTCTACACCACCCTGAACGCGGAGGGATAGGCCGTGTCGGCCTGGATCGGGCTGGTGGGCATCGCGGTCATCCTGGCCCTCGCGGTGCTTCTGTCCGGCAGCCGCCGCGCGATCCGCCCGCGGATCGTCGTCACCGCGTTCCTGCTCCAGGCCGCGATGGCCGCGCTGGTGCTGTACCTCCCGTTCGGCAAGCTGCTGCTTTCGAAGTTGAGCGGTTTCGTGATGACCCTGATCGGCTACTCCAGCGCCGGCATCGACTTCGTGTTCGGGGGTCTGAACACGGACGTCGTGGGCTTTTCGATCGTCGTCAACGTGCTGCCGATCGTGGTGTTTTTCTCGGCCCTGATGGCGGTGCTGTATCACCTGCGGATCATGCAGTGGGTGGTGCGCGGGGTCGGCGGTTTCCTGCACTGGGTGATCGGCACCCACACGGTCGAGTCGATGAACGCGGCGGCCAATATCTTCGTCGGTCAGACCGAGGCCCCGCTGGCGGTTCGGCCCTATCTCAAATCCCTGACCGACGCGCAGTTGTTCGCGGTGATGGTCTCGGGGCTCGCCTCGGTCGCCGGCACCGTGCTCGCGGCCTACGTGCTGATGGGCGCGTCGATGGAGCACCTGCTCGCGGCCAGCTTCATGGCCGCGCCCGGGGGTCTGCTGATGGCCAAGATCATCATGCCGGACGACCCCAGGCAGGCGGTCGAGGACCGCTTCGAGATGGACATGAGCCACGGCCGTCAGGTCAACGTGATCCTGGCCGCCGCGGTCGGCGCCTCCGACGGGGTCAAGCTCGCGGTCAACATCGGCGCGATGCTGATCGCGTTCGTCGCGCTGATCGCGCTCGTCAACGGCATCGTCGGGTTTCTCGGTGGGCTGGCAGGGGTCGAGGGCCTGACGCTCCAGAGAATCCTCGGCTGGGCGTTCGCGCCGATCATGTACCTGCTGACGATCCCGTGGCACGAAGCCCAGGCCGCCGGCGCGCTGTTCGGCGAGAAGCTGATCCTGAAC
>JBFJNB010000129.1:0-6754 GCA_041633655.1 Lysobacterales bacterium
TCGACGACGGTCATCCGGGCGGGTACGACTGGCCCGGAATCGGCCGCGCCGCCGGGCGGCCCAACGCGCGCCTGGTGCCGGTCCCGCGCGGCCTGCTGAAGCTGGTGGCCGGCATCAATTGGGCGCTGTCGGCGATGCTCGGCTATGCCCCGATGCTCAGCCCCGGCAAGGTCCGGGAACTCGGGCAGCCGGACTGGCTGGCCGACAACGCCGAGTTCACCCGGGCGACCGGTTGGCGCCCGCGCATCGGCCTGGAACAGGGCGTGCGCGAGCTGTTTGCTTAGAGACAATCACCGAGGAAGGATCGAGCGTGACGACCAAAAGCATCGCCGCGGAGCTGGCAGCCATGCTCAGCGCCCAGTTGGCTGCCGGTGGCCACTCGGGCCAAGGAGTTCATGTCGAAGGCAGCACCGATCTCAACCGCGACCTGGGCCTGGAGTCGGCCCAGATCATGGAATTCGTGGTCGACATCGAAGATCACTACGACATCTCGATCGCGCTGGAGGGTCTGTCCAAGGCGCGCACGATCGACGACCTGGCCGCGATCGTCATCGCCGAGCGAAGGGCAGCGCCCCCATGAAGCTGTTGGACAAGTTCGAGCCGCTGCGCGCGCTCGAGGCGCAGCTCGGCGACGGCGGCATGGACCCGACCCGGGTCGTCATCGAGCGACTGCTTTCGGCCACCGAGGCGCTGATCGAAGGGCGGCGCACGATCCTGGCGGGAACCAACAATTACCTCGGGCTGACCTTCGATCCCGAGTGCGTTGCGGCCGGCCACCGGGCACTCGACGATTTCGGCACCGGCACCACCGGCTCGCGGATGGCCAACGGCAGCTACGCCGCGCATCTGGCGCTGGAGCAGGAGATCGCCGATTTCTATCGGCTGCCCTACGCGATGGTCTTTTCCACCGGCTATGCGGCCAATCTCGGCACGCTGTGGGCCCTGCTCGGTGACGGGGACGCGGTGCTGCTCGACGCCGACGCCCACGCCAGCCTGTACGACGGCTGCCGGTTGTGCGGTGCCGACGTGTACCGCTTCAAGCACAACGACCCGGGCAGCCTGGAGAAGCGCCTGAAGCGCCTCGGCGAGCGCGCCGAGCGCGCGCTGATCGTCAGCGAGGGCATGTACAGCGTGCTCGGCGACCTGGCTCCGCTGGACCGGATGGTCGATATCAAGGACCACTACGGGGCATACCTGTTCGTGGACGAGGCCCATTCGCTGGGCGTGTTCGGCGAGCGGGGTACCGGTCTGGCGGAAGCGCTGGGGGTGGCCGACCGGGTCGACTTCATCGTCGGCACCTTCAGCAAGTCGCTCGGCGCCACCGGCGGCTTCTGCGCCAGCCCGCACCCGGAGCTGAACTTGATCCGCTATGCCAGCCGGCCCTACATCTTCACCGCCTCGCCGACCCCGTCGGTGATCGCGACCACCCACGAGGCGCTGCGCCAACTGCGCGCGCGCCCGGAGTTACGGCAGCGACTGTGGGCCAACGCGGAACGGCTGTTCGAGGGACTGCGGTCGCTGGAGCTCGATCCCGGCGGGCCGGTGCGTCCGGTGGTCGGCATCCGGCTGGCCGACCGTACGGCCGCGCTGGAGGCCTGGCGCGGCCTGCTCGAAAACGGGGTATACACGAACCTGATCCTGCCGCCGGCGTCCCCGGACGGCGGCAGCTACCTGCGCCTGTCGATCGGCGCCGCGCACACCACCGCCCAGATCGACACGATCCTCGAGGGTCTGGCTAGGGCATGCGAGGCAGGCCCTTCTGTCGACGAAAAAAAGCTCCAGGTTCCGTAGCGCCGGTGTCGGCTCCGCCGGATCGAAGTCGCGGTTCCAACCGGCACGGCCCGCGCCGTCTTCGCTGGATCGAAGTCGACTCACTTAAACCCGCCGCGGCGGTAAACCCGCCACAGCAGCGGCCAGGCGAAGATCAGCGGCCAGCGGCGCTGCCGCTCGGTCGGGGTCTCGCGCACGCCGGAGTGGCGCTGGATCTTCCACAGCAGATAATCCAGCGGATCCTCGAAGGTCAGCGCCGCCTTGATCACGCGCGCCGCCGACAGCAGCTTGCCCTGAAGCCGGCGCAGCGACCAGCCGATGCGCGCGCGTCGGCGCGCGGGCGCCGCGGTGTCGTGGGCGTAGCCGCCGCCGCCAACGGCGCGCAGGATCGCGGGTCGCGCATCGGCGAGCGCGGCGGTGACCCGCTCGAAGTGCTCCGAGTCGGCGGCGAACAGCGCTTCGGCGCGACCGGTGCCCTCGCTGCGCAGTTCGCAGCCGTAGGTCAGCTTCAGCCCGGTGGTCCACAGCTCGCGGACGCCGAAGCGCGCGCCGAGCAGCGGTACGACGCGCGCCGCGAAGGATCCGGCCGCGGCCTCCAGCGCGCTCGCGATGCGGCCTCGGGCCTCGTCGTCGCGGGCGTACAGCAGCAGGCACGGCTGCGCGAACCGGGCCCAGAAATAGGACTGGAAATCGGTCCCCGTCCCGGCCTCGAAGCGGTCCAGGCGGACCACCGTCAGCTTGGCGCGCAGCGCCTCGGCCCCGAAGCGCAGGTGATAGACGTTGGGCGGCAGCAGTCGGGCTGCCACCCGCTGCCAGCGCGGCAGCGCCGAATAGTCGGCCAGCAGCGCGTAGAAGTCGGGCATCGCGTCGCGCACGCCGCGCCGGTAGGATCCGTACAACAGCACCCCAAGAAGCGTCGCCCCATAGCGGTCGTGAATCGCCGAAACCGCCTGGTCCAGCGCCGGATCCCGCGCACGGTCCTCAGCCGCGGACATAGGCACCGCGGGTGCTGGCGAAGGTCCGGTAGGCACGCGCGTGCACCCGCCGGGCCGCGTCGGCGTCGCTGAGCCAGGATTCGAGCGGACCGTGGCGCACGCGCGCCCACGTCCCCTGGGCCAGGCGCACCAGCAGCACCAGGGTCGTGCCCGCGGTCCAGATCCCGACCGCGACGAAGCCCCAGTCCGGGCGGCCGACCGCGGCGCCGGCGGTCAGCAGGATCAGGTTTGGGTTGCGGCGCGCGGTGACCAGACGGAAGTAGGCGTCGAACGGGCGCCAGGTAAAGATGCTGGCGTCACCGAGAAGCTGGAACGCGCCCTCGGCGGCCCGCCCGACCACATAGCCGACGACAATGAGCCAGGACCAGCCGCCGGTATCCAGCCCGAGCACCGGCTCGAATGCGGTCAGCGACAGCCCCCACAACACGTACCAGAACGGCGGGTGCAGCAGGTCCATGCCGTGGTCCAGCAGGTGTCCGAACAGGCTGGAGCGGACCGTGACCCGGGCCAGTTTGCCGTCGACGGTGTCGAGGAAGGTCATGAACCAGCCGGCGGCCAGGCCGGCCAGGTAATAGCCGTGGGCGAACGCGATGGCGGCCACCAGCATCAGCAGGAATCCGCTCAGGGTCACCGCGTTGGGCGTGATCCCGAGGGAGGCGCACAGTCGCACCATCCGCTTGGCCGGGCCCGGCCAGACCCACTTGGTCACCAGGTCGGTGATGCCCTTGTAGGCGTTGCCGTAGAGCTCGTCTTCCAGTTGCGCCCGCCGCTCCACCGACACCGGTTGCAGCAGCGGGGGCTCGGAACGCCGCAGATAACCGTCGAACGCGGTCAGATCCTCGGGTTCGATAAGCTCGAGATCGGCCGGCGGCGGGGCCCGGCCCTCGAGCGCGGCCAGCGCCGCCGCCACCCGGTCGCCGCCGACGATCGCCGCGGCCAGTCCGCCGTCGCCGGGGCAGCGCAGCAGCCGGTCGGGGCCCTCCAGCAAAGCCTTGAAGGTGCGCGCCTCGAACAGGTAGTCGACGCGCACCAGCAGCACCCGGCCGCCCGGACCGATCCGGGTCGGATCGTCGGTAAAGGTCGCGCCGCCGATCTCGGCGAGCTGACGCCTGAGCCGCTCCCGCGCGGGCACGCCCCACAGGTCGATCGAGGCCTCGCCCAGGGCATGGCAAAAAACGCTCATGGTATACTGCGGAAGTCCGGACCGTTTGCTGGATGGTGGGTGGCGAAGGGCGGAATTATGTCAGCCACGGGAGCACCGGTAAAGAAACTCGCTGATGCGCCTGATCCACCTGACCGACCTCCATCTGACCTCGCTCGAGGACTTCTCCTTCTGGCGTGTGCGCGGCAAGCGCCGCCTCGGTTATCTTTCGTGGTCGCGCCGCCGGCGCTTCATTCATCGCCCCGAGGTGCTGGATCGGCTGCTGTCGGCGGTCGCCGCCGAGAGCCCCGATCAGATCGTCGTCTCGGGTGATCTGGTCCAGCTTGGACTGGCCCCCGAGATCGCCGCGGCCGGCGAGTACCTGCGCCGGCTGGGGCCGCCGGAGTCGGTGATGCTGGTGCCCGGCAATCACGATCTGTACGCCCCCGACTCATGGCTGGAAGTGCGCGAACGCTGGCGCGATTACCTGCATCTGCCGGCGGTCGGGACCGGCCTCACCGACGGCCATCCGGTCACGCGCGAGGTCGGTCCGGTCGACCTGATCGGGCTTTCCAGCGCGCGCCCTAGCCCGGCCCTGGAGGCCAGCGGGCGGCTCGGTCGTGATCAGCTCGCGCGCCTGGCTGCGGCGCTTCAACGCAGCGCCGCGCGGGGCCGGTTCTGCTGCCTGGCGCTGCACCATCCGCCGCTGCCGGGGATGATCGCCAGGCGCAAGGCGCTGACCGATGCCGCCGAGCTCGAGCGCGCGATCGATGGCGCCAGCGTCCACCTGGTGCTGCACGGCCACGTGCACCGCAACTGCGAGCGGCAGTTCGGGGCGACCGCGATCTTTGGCACCGCGTCGGCCTCCAGCGCCAGCGCCGGTGCCCCGGCCGCGTACCGCTGCTTCGACCTCGAGTCCGACGGCGGCGGCTGGCGGGTACGGATGCAGCTGCGCGCGCTGAAACCGGGGCAGGGCATGGTCACGGTCTCCGAGCGATCCTGGCGCGTCGCAGTGGAAGGGTGATGGGAACCGCAGGCTATTCTAGCGGACCCGGTTGAGCGCGACGATGGCGATCGACAGGATCGCCAGGTCCGGTGCCAGCGCTGCCGGCGCGGGCGCGAACTCCAGCAACGACGCCACGTGGCCGATGATCTGCTCGACCAGGTAAAACGCGATCCCGATCGCTCCGCCCAGCGCGGTCCGGGCCCCGACCGAGGCGTTGCGAACAGAGCCCAGCAGGAACGGAATCGCCAGCAGCGACATCCCGATCAGCCCGAGCGGCAGGCTGAGCTGCTGCCACAGCGCCAGCCGGTAGCGGTGCGTGTTCAGGCCGTTGCGCTCCAGCCGCCGGATGTAGCGATACAGGTCGCTCGGCGCCAGCGCCTCGGGGGACAGCACCAGGCTGGACATCTGCTCGGGCGAAAGAAAGCTCTGCCAGTTGAGCTCCGCGATCCGCGTTTCCGCGCCGCGCGTCTCGCCCGGGCGACTGATCCTGACCTCCCGCAACAGCCACTCACGCGGCCCGAGCACGATCGCGCTGTCGGCCCGAAGCAGCTCCATGAGCCCGCCGCGCTCATCCAGCGTGTAGATTTCGATCTGGCTCGGGATGCTCCCGAACAGCACCTGGCCGACGCGCACGAACTGATTGCCGCCGCGGGTCCAGAACTCGCTTTCGAACACTCCCATCGGCGCCACCGAGGTGGTTTTGGAGCGCAGCAGCGCGGCCTGGCGCTCCCAGTCCGGGATCCACTGAAACTGCAGCGCCGCACCGCCGGCGACCAGCGCCAGCGCGGCGCCGAGGACCGGCCGGGCCAGGCGCGGCGGCGACACGCCGGCGGCGCGCATCGCGGTCAGCTCGCGCGAATTGGCCAGCGCGCCCAGCCCCAGCAGCGCGCCGAGCAGCGCGATCACCGGCAGCAGATCGACCAGCCGATCCGGCAGGGTCAGCGCGACCACCCGGATCGCGTCGCCCAGCCGGTAGCTGCCCTGGTCGATGTCCTCGAGTTCCTCGGCGAACGCGAGAAAGCCGAACAACCCGGCCAGCAGCAGCAGCACCGGGATGCAGCCGCCGATGAAATTGCGCGCGAGGTACCTATCGAGCCGGCGCAGGCGCATGAGGTTTCAATCGCCGCCAGGGGACGAACATCGCCGCCACGATCAGGGCCAGCGCCAGCGGTACCGACCAGATGTGGTCGATCGCGCGCTGTTCGATCCAGGTGCGGTTGATGCCGAGGAAATTGAAATACACCGCATAGACGATCATCGCGACCAGCGTCCGCGCGTACTGGCCCTGGCGCGGGCGCGAGCGGCTCAGCGGAATCGCCAGCATCGCCAGCAGCAGGGTCGAGACCGGGGTCGACAGCCGCCACTGGTACTCGGCGCGCGCGGCCGGATCCTCGGAGGTGCGCAGCGAAAGCGTCGGCTCGGCCTTGGATCGGTACCCGACCGGCTCGGGCGCGCGGACCCGCAGCGGAACCGCGAACGAGCCGAATTCGCCGGTGAGATCGGGACCGTCGGAGACCTGCTTGTAGACCTTCGCCTCGATCAGTTCGAGGCGGTGATGGTCTTCGTCGACGAAGGGCTCGAAGCGGCCGCGCTGCGAGGTCAGCACCTGCAGGTCGTCGCCGTCACGGGTGCGGATGAATACGTTCTCCAGCCGGCGGCCCTGGTCGGACATGCGCTCGATGAACACGGTGCGCTGGCGGTCCGGATACGAGTAGAACCGCGCCGGCTTGATTCGCTCTACCTCGGAGGAGGCCTCGGCGCGGGCCTGCAGCGCGTAGGTCTGGGCGTAAGCCCACGGGCGCGCGATTGTGGACAAGACCCCGACCACGGTGGCCAGCAGCA
>JBFJNB010000130.1:0-6737 GCA_041633655.1 Lysobacterales bacterium
AGTCGGCGACGACGTGATCCTGTGGGGCAAGGGCCTGCCGATCGAGGAAATCGCGGCTGACGCCGACACCGTCCCCTACGAACTGATGTGCTCGGTCACCCAGCGCGTTCCCGCGGAAACCGTGGGTTGAAGCCAGACCGCCACCGCGGAATTGGACCGCGGGCGGTTTGCGGGGAATGCCGTAGCTCGATCTGCTATGGTCGCCGCGGTGAGCCCACAGGGAGTTTGCCATGGAAACCACGCTGCACCTGATCAACAACTATGCCCATATCGGATTCGGGTCACTGGCGTTGCTCGGCGGAGTGATCGCGCTGGCGTCCGTCAAGGGATCGTCGGTTCACATTCGCGGGGGCAGGCTGTTCGCATGGATGATGCTGTTCGTCGTCATTACCACCCTGCTCGCGATGTACTTCGAGCTGCTCCCACTGGCCATCGTGATGTGCCTGGCGGAGATCTACCTGATTCCCAGCGCGCTGCTGTCGGTGAATCGAAACGCCCGGGCATTCACCGGCCTCAATGTCGCGCTGGCGACGCTCGTGGGCCTGCTGTGCCTGTTTTCCGCCGTTCAGTTCATTCGATTCAATGCGGGCGGCGACCGGATATTCATCGGCCCCGCGGTTCTCGCGGTGTTGTTCGGATTCCTGCTGGCGCAGGACGTGGCGATGCTCAGGCGGCGCCCCGAACGGCCGAACTACTGGGTGCGCCGGCATCTGACCCGGATGATCCTCGCGTTCACGTTCGCGATCATGGCCCTGGTACGCATCGGCATGAATCTCGGGCTGTCCCTGGAGATGACGGTGGTGCTGCCACTGCTAGTCGCCGTTACGGTGATCGTCGCCGTGTATCGGCGCTACCCCGACGGACGCGGCGCAACGACCTAGCAGGACCACGAGCAGCTGGCCGACAGCGGCGCCTGAGCGCGGTCAGGACGCCTTGGCGTCCTGGTCGTCGCTTAATAGTTCGTACTTGCGCAGGTAGCCGCGCAACTGGTGGTAGGTCAGGCCCAGGTATTCGGCGGCTTTGCGCTGGTTGAACTTGGAGCGCTCCATCGCTTCGCGCAGCAGTTCGATTTCGAAATCCTTGACCGTTTCCTTCATGTCCAGCGGGCCGCCGGGCCGGGCCGCCCGCGCGCCCTCGGCGGTTTTCTCGCCCGTCGCGGTGGCCGGGCGATAGGGGGAGTCGAACGGGTCGAACTGGATCTCTTCGATCGGCTCATCGCCCTGACCGTCGCGGTAGACCGCGCGCTCCACGACGTTCTTCAGCTCGCGCACGTTGCCGGGCCACGGGTAGTCCTCCAGTTGCCGGCGCGCGGTGGGCGAGAACCCTGAGAAAAGCTCGAGCGAGAGTCCGGCGGCCATGCGCTGGGCGAAATGCTCGGCGAGCGTCAGGATGTCGCTGGAACGGTGGCGCAGCGGGGGCAGGGTGATGACCTCGAACGCGAGCCGATCCAGGAGGTCGGCGCGAAATCGCCCGGCCCGGGCCAGCGCGGGCAGGTCCTCGTTGCTGGCGGCGATGATGCGGGTGTCGACTTGAACCGGCTGGCTGCCCCCGACCCGCTCGAATTCGCCATACTCGATCACCCGCAGCACTTTTTCCTGGACCGGGGACGGCGTATTGGAAAGCTCATCCAGGAACAAGGTGCCGCCGTCGGCCGCCTCGAACCGGCCCTTGCGCCGCCGGGTCGCACCGGTGAACGAACCGGCCTCGTGGCCGAACAGCTCGCTCTCGAGCAGGGTTTCGGCCAGCGCCGCGCAGTTGAGCTTGATGAAGGCCTGGTCCCAGCGCGCCGACAGGTAGTGGATGCGCGCGGCGATCAGCTCCTTGCCGGTGCCGCGCTCGCCGACGATCAGCACCGGGCGGTCCAGCGGCGCCACGGCCGAGACCATCTCGAGCGCCTCCATAAACTCCGGCGACTCGCCGATCAGCGGCGCCTCGTCTGCGGCTCGCCGCGGCCGGCTCTGTGAATCGGCATCCATGGGCCGGATTATAGGCTATGCGAGCCACCGACCCCTTCTTCGGTCAGCCGAAACGGGGATTCAGATTTATTGACAAAGCTCCGCTCTTGCGGCACCCGACGCGCCAGGGCCAAGAGGGATTGCGGTCTTGCCGCGAGGCAAAGAAGCGGTCCGGCTTGGACCGTTCTGAGCCACCACCGCCTCAGAGCGGCCCCGCGCGGAAATCAGACCAGCCCCTTATAATCCGAGCCATGGCTAAGGCCCGATCCCAATACGTTTGCTCCGAATGCGGGGCCGCGGTACCCAAATGGAGCGGCCAGTGCGGCGAATGCCAGGCGTGGAACACGCTGGTGGAGGCGATCGTCGAGCGGCCCGCGCGGGGCCGCCTGGCGGGGTATGCGGCCGCCGGCGGCGGCGCCCGGGTGGCGGTACTCGATGCGGTGGAGGCCGGCCGCCAGCCGCGCGAGGCGACCGGCAACTCCGAGTTCGACCGGGTCCTGGGCGGGTGGCTCGTGCCCGGCTCGGTGGTGCTGATCGGCGGCGATCCGGGGATCGGAAAGTCGACCCTTTTGCTGCAGGTGCTGGCGGCGATGGCCGGGCGGGTCGGGGCGCTGTACGTCAGCGGCGAGGAATCGCTCGAGCAGCTGGCGATGCGGGCGCGGCGTCTGGAGCTGGATCTCACCAAGATCCGCTGCCTGACCGAGACCTCGGTCGAGCGCATCCTGGCCACCGCGGCCGAGGAAAAGCCGGCGGTGCTGGTCATCGACTCGATCCAGACGGTCTACACCGAGACCCTGCAGTCGGCGCCCGGCTCGGTGGCGCAGGTGCGCGAGTCCGCCGCGGCGCTGGTGCGGTTTGCCAAGCAGCGCGCGACCTCGGTGCTGCTGGTCGGGCACGTGACCAAGGAGGGCGGGATCGCCGGTCCCAGGGTGCTCGAGCACATGGTCGACGCGGTGCTCTATTTCGAGGGCGAAGGCGACAGCCGCCACCGGGTGGTGCGCTCGCTGAAGAACCGCTTCGGGGCGGCCAACGAGCTCGGGGTGTTCGCGATGACCGAGCGCGGCTTGCGGCCGGTGGCCAATCCGTCGGCGATTTTCCTGACCGGCCAGGCGCGCGGCGCGCCCGGCAGCGTGATCGCGGTGATCTGGGAGGGTACCCGGCCGCTCCTGATCGAGCTGCAGGCGCTGGTCGCCGACAGCCACCTCGGTAATCCGCGCCGGCTCGCCGTCGGCACCGACCCGCAGCGCCTGGCGATGCTGCTGGCGGTGCTGCAGCGCCAGGGTGGGATCGCGATCGGCGACCAGGATGTGTTCGTCAACGCGGTCGGCGGAATCCGAATCGGCGAGACCGCGGCCGACCTGCCGCTTTTGCTGGCGGTGCGCTCGAGCTTCGCCGACCAGGCGCTGCCGGCCGACCTGATCGCGTTCGGCGAGGTCGGGCTGGCCGGGGAGATCCGCCCGGTGCCCTTCGGCACCGAACGCCTGAAAGAGGCGGCCAAGCACGGGTTCGAGCGGGCGATCGTGCCGCGCCGCAACGCGCCGCGCAAGGGCAAGGCGCCGTTGAAGGTCATCGCCGTGGAACGGCTGCGCGACGCGCTGGAAGAGTTCTAGCCGAGCGCGCTCAGCTCGCGGGTCAGCAGAGAGGGGTCGCCGAGGTTCAACTCGATCAGGCGCTTCAGATGGCTGAAGCTGTCCATGTCGATACGCTCGCAGGCGAACCCGATCCGGTCGCCGGTGAGATGCGCCTCGGCCACTGACATGCTGATCACGACCGAGCCCTCCAGGTTGATCTCGACCCGGAACAGTTCCCCGGGCTCGCCGACGAACCCGTCCGGGCGCTGCAGCAGCACCCCCTTGAGGGAGATGTCGATCAGCTCGGTCTCCCACATCCGCTTGCCCGAATAGAGCCGCGCGCGGGCCTCGAAATCGAACCGATGAAACCGGCGCCGCTCGTCAGGGGGCTTGGACTCCGTCGAGTTGTTCATCGCAACTGACTGATTTCGCTCACCGATTCTTTCGAGAGTGCCACGCCGCCGGCCCTATGACAAGCAGCCACGCTTGACGCGTCACGGCTGCTACGCTGAGACGACACCCGACGGGCCAGGCCAAAGGCAGGTTGCGGTTTTCGGCGAACGCCGAAAGAAGCGGGCTGACTTTGGCCGTTCTGCCGAAGCGACGCCGTATTCCTTTGCCCGGCCTGACTGGCCCCATGCTGAGCCGGAGCTACGACGCCACGGGTTGCCCCTGGCTCTCGCGGACCTCTACGCTCTTGATCGCGTTATCGTTGATGTCGGTGATGGTGAAGCTCAGGTCACCGATCTCGATCGCGGTACCGGCCTCGGGAATGTGTTCGAGCTGCTCCAGCAGCAGGCCGTTCAGCGTGCGCGGGCCGTCGGTCGGCAGTTCCCAGCCGAGGCGGCGGTTGAGCGTGCGCAGGTACTCGCCGCCGTCGACGACCAGCACGCCGTCGCGGCGCTTGGTGATCCGGCGCACCCGCGGCTGCGGCTCGGTGGTGAACTCGCCGACGATCTCTTCCAGGATATCGTCCAGGGTCAGCAGGCCCTGGATGTCGCCGTATTCGTCCACCACCAGGCCCATGCGCCGCTCGCGCGCCTGGAACTCCAGCAACTGCTGGATCAGGCTGGCGGTTTCCGGAATGAAATAGGGCTTGCGCACCAGGCGCTTCAGCGACTCCATGTCCAGCTTGCCGTGGAACAGCCGGTTGATCACGGTGCGCACGTGCAGGATGCCGACCACGTTGTCGATCTCGCCCTGGTACACCGGCAGCCGGGTGTAGACGCTGCTCATGACCTGCTTGATCGTGACTTCCCAGTCGTCGTCCAGATCGATGCACGACATCTCGTTGCGCGGCACCATCACGTCGGCGACGGTGGCCTGCTCGAGGTCGAGGATGTTCAGAAGCATCCCGCGGTAGATCCCGGTCGCTCGCGCGCTCGGGTCGCTCAGCAGCGTGCGCAGCTCGTCGCGGGTCAGGTGGTCGGTGCGTTTGAGCGTCTTCAGCCCGAACAGGCGCAGCAGCAGGTTGGCCACCAGGGTGACCGCGGCGACCACCGGATAGAACACCTTCAGCAGGCCGGCCAGTGGATACGAGGCCCGGTAGGCGAGCGATTCCGGGCGCACCGCGGCCCAGGTCTTGGGCGCGACTTCCGAGAAGATCAGCACCACCACGGTCAGCACGAACGGCGCGATCAGGACCCCGGCCTCGCCCGCCACGCGCAGTCCGATCAGGGTCGCCACCGACGCCGCCATGATGTTGACCAGGTTGTTGCCGAGCAGGATGATCCCGATGATCCGATCGGGGGAGGCCAGCAGGCGCTGGGTGCGCAGCGCCGCCTTGTGGCCCTCCTGCGCCAGGTGCCTGAGCCGATACCGGTTGAGCGCCATCAGCGCGGTTTCGGAGCCGGAGAAAAAAGCCGACAGCACCAGCAGCACGCCGAGCGTCGCGAACAGATAGCTTAGGGGTACGTCGTCCAACTTTCGGCGGAGAGTGGGCGGCTCAGGAAACTCGGTGCAGAATCAGTTCCAGGACTAGTTTGCTACCAAAATAGGCCAGCAGCAACACCGCGATCCCGGCCATGGTCATCCGGATCGCGGTGCGTCCGCGCCAGCCGAAACGCCAGCGGCCCCACAGCAGCAGTCCGAACACGACCCACGCGCAGATCGACAGTACCGTCTTGTGCATCAGGTGCTGGGCCATCAGGTCGTCGACGAACAGCACCCCGGTGATCAGCGCCAGGGTCAGCAGCGCGAAGCCCAGGCCGATCAGCTGAAACAGCAGCTGCTCCATTCGCTGAAGCGGCGGCAGATTGGAGACCGGCCCGGTGAATTCGTGATGCCGCAGCGCGCGGTCCTGGATCCCGAGCAGGACCGCCTGCGCGGCCGCCAGGCTCAGGATCGCGAACGCGAATACCGAAAAAGCGATGTGCACGTTCAACTGCCAGTCGAATTCCCGCGCCACCGGGACGTCGGCCCCGAACGCGAGCTGCAGCCCCAGCGTGATCGCCGCCACCGGCAGGACCACGATGCCGAGGCTGTCGAGCTGGCGCCACAGCGCCACCAGCAACCCCAGCGCGACGACCAGCCACGCGACCAGCGACAGCGAGTTGTAAAAGCTCGGGCTGAAGCCCCCGGCATTGTGATGCGCGATCCCGATCACGAGTCCGTGCAGCACCGCCGCTATGCCGAGGCCGGCCAGCAGCCAGTTGCGGTGGCGGATCCCGTCGTGCCAGAGCTGCCGGATCAGCCATCCCGCGCCGAGCAAATAGATCACGATCGCCGGAATGCCGGGCAGGGCGAGGTTCATGGGCGCTATCATCGCACGCGGTCGCCCTCGGAGGCGAGCGCAGCGGCGCGTTGGTTATAATGCCCGGCCCGCTTCAGCAGAGAGCCAATCGATGTTCAAGAATCTCACCGAGCGCCTGTCGCGAACGATGCAGGAGCTGCGCGGGCGCGCGCGGCTGACCGAGGACAACATCGGCGACGCGCTGCGCGAGGTGCGCGTGGCGCTGCTGGAAGCCGACGTCGCGCTGCCGGTGGTCAAGCAGTTCATCGAACGGGTGCGCGAGCGCGCGGTCGGTCAGGAAGTGCTCAACAGCCTGACCCCCGGGCAGGCGCTGGTCAAGGTGGTCCAGGACGAGTTGGTCGAGGTTCTCGGCAGCGAAACCGCCGAGCTGAATCTGAACGTCGCGCCGCCGGCGGTGATCATGCTGGCCGGGCTGCAGGGCTCCGGCAAGACGACGACGGTGGGCAAATTGGCCCGCAT
>JBFJNB010000131.1:0-6735 GCA_041633655.1 Lysobacterales bacterium
GCGGCATTGCGCTCGCGCTGCAGGACCACGTGCGCGCCGCGGCGATCGTGTCGATCGAGGGCAGCGAAGCCTGGATCGATTCCGCCTGGGGCGTGCCGGCGCTCCGCGAGCGTTTGGCGCGGGTCCGGGGCGCGGCCCCGGTGCTGCGGTTTCAGAGCAACCGCGCGACGCCCCCGGAGCACCCTTCGGCGCTGGAAAACACCACGCTCGAGTTCTACCGCGGCTACCATGGGACCCTGGAGGAGGTCGAAATCGACGGCGTCAGTCACGATCAGCTCTCGGCGCTGGCGGTCTGGGCCAACGTCGCCCGCCTGACCCAGCCGTCCGCGGGCGCGATCGAGGCCCACCGCCTGATCGCCGAGCGCTCGCTCGCGTTCATAACAGCCCACACCAAGCCCCGCCCGCCGGCGAACTGATGCCAGGCTTCGACTAGCATTGACAATACCAATCCTTTTCATTGACAAAATTAGGCACTTAGATACTTGTGCCTATCTTTCCAGCTAGGCAGGGTGACAGGTTTGGCGCTCCGTTCGAGGTGGCCGGTGAAGCTGTTCGATGCCAGCATCCCGCGCGACAGTTGTGGCTTTGGGCTGATCGCCCAGGTCGACGGGCGCCCGAGCGCCTGGCTGGTCGAAACCGCACTGACCGCATTGTGCCGCCTGTCCCACCGCGGCGCGCTGGCCGCCGACGGTCAATCCGGCGACGGCTGCGGGGTGCTGTTGAACTTCCCGCGCACGTTCCTGCGCGCCGTCGGCCAGGAAGCCGGCCTGCGCCTGAGCGGGGACTTCGCGGTCGGCATGGTGTTCATGCACCCCGACCCCGAGATCCACCAGCGCGGTAAGGCGCTGCTGGTCGAGGCGCTGGAACAGGTGTCGCTGTCGGTCGCCGGCTGGCGCGAGGTCCCGGTGGACCCGGACGCGGTCGGCCCCCAGGCCCGGGCGTGCCTGCCGCGCATCGAGCAGGTGTTCGTCAACGCGCCCCCGGGCTGGCACGCGCACGATCTCGAGCGCCAGTTGTTCGTCGCGCGGCATCGCGCCGGCGAGGCCAATCAGGCGCTGCCCGAGCCGGATCCGTTCTGGTACGTCTGCGCGCTGTCGGGGCTGGTCACCGTGTACAAGGGGCTGGCGCGCCCCGAGCGGCTGGCCGATTTCTATCCGGACCTGCGCGATCCCCGGCTGGAATCGGCGATCTGCCTGTTCCATCAACGCTTTTCGACCAACACGCTGCCGAACTGGAAGTACGCCCAGCCGTTCCGTTTCCTGGCGCACAACGGCGAGATCAACTCGATCGCGGCCAACCGGAGCTGGGCGATCGCACGCGCGGCGAAGCTGAAGACGCCGCTGTTGCCGGCGCTGGACAGCTTCAAGTTCCTGGTCAACCAGAGCGGGTCGGATTCCTCCTCGCTGGACAACATGCTGGAGGTGCTGCTGGCCGGCGGGATGGACGTGTTCCGCGCGATCCGGCTGCTGATGCCGCCGGCGTGGGAGCACCGCACCGACATGGACCCGGACCTGCGCGCGTTCTTCGAGTTCAACTCCACCCACATCGAGCCCTGGGACGGACCGGCCGGAATCGTGATGAGCACCGGCACCACGGCGTTGTGCGCGCTGGATCGCAACGGGCTGCGCCCGGCGCGCTACGTGCTGACCCGCTCGGGCGTGCTGACGATCGCCTCCGAGATCGGGGTCTGGGACTACCAGCCGGAAGAGGTTCAGGAGAAGGGCCGCCTGGGACCGGGCGAGGTGCTCGCGGTGGACACCGCCACCGGCAGGGTGTGGCGCTCGGCCGCGGTCGACGACGAGCTCAAGTCCCGCCACCCGTACCGCGAGTGGCTGGCCGAGAACGTGATTCACATCCACAACAACGACGAGCAGGAAATGGCCGCGGCGCAGCGGTTCATGAATCAGGGCGCCGAGTCGCTGCCGATCTTCGAGAAGCTGTTCGGGGTCACGGTCGAGGAGAAAAACCAGATCATCAAGCCGCTCGCGGACGACTCCGCCGAGGCGGTCGGCTCGATGGGCGACGATACCCCGATCGCGGTGCTGTCGCGCCGCCAGCGCCATTTGAGCGATTACTTCCGCCAGCAGTTCGCGCAGGTCACCAACCCGCCGATCGACCCGTTGCGCGAGGTCTCGGCGATGTCGCTGGCCACCAGCATCGGCCGCGACCACAACGTGTTCCAGGAGACCACGACGCATGCGTACCGGGCGCATCTGCCGTGGCCCGTGCTGAACTACGTCAAGTACCAGCAGATCCTGAATCTCGACCAGAAGCACTACAAGAACCTGCGCCTGTCGATCAACGTCGGCCGCGACGAGGACTGGGGCGAGGCGCTCGCGGGCCTGGCCGAGCGCGCGGTCACCGCGGTGCGCGAGGGCGTCGTGGTGCTGGTCCTGAGTGACCGCGACCTCGACCCCGCAAAGCTGCCGCTGCCCGCGGCGCTGGCGGTCGGTGCGGTGCACCAGGCGCTGGTGCGGAAACGCCTGCGCTGCGACGCGAACATCCTGATCGAGACCGCCGCGGCGCGCGATCCGCACCAGTTCGCGGTGCTGTTCGGGCTCGGCGCGACCGCGGTCTACCCCTACCTGGCCTACCAGATCCTGAACCAGATGCACGCCGAGGGGCGCTTCGACGGCGACCTCTTGAAGCTGCGCAAGTCCTACCGGCGCGGGATCCGCAAGGGGCTCCTGAAAATCCTCAGCAAGATGGGCATCTCGACGATTGCCAGCTACCGCGGGGCGCAGTTGTTCGAGGCGCTCGGGCTGGCCCCGGAGGTTGCCGCGGCCTGCTGCCCCGGGGTCAGTTGCCGCATCGGCGGGGCCGGGTTCGCCGAGCTGAAGGCCGACCAGCAGGGGCTTGCCGAGCGCGCCTGGAGCCGCGCGCGCCAGGAACGCGGGGGGCTGCTCAAGTTCGTCTACGGCGGCGAGTACCACGCGTTCAACCCCGACGTCGTGACCCTGCTGCAGCGCGCGGTTCAGAGCGGCGAGTGGTCCGACTACCAGGCATACAGCGAGACCGTGAACCGCCGCCCGGTCAGCGCGATCCGGGACCTGTTCGCGCTGCGCCCCGCTGCAACCGCGCTGTCCGTGGACGCGGTCGAGGACACTTCCGAAATCACCCGGCGCTTCGACACCGCGGCGATGTCGATCGGCGCGCTGTCGCCAGAGGCGCACCAGACCCTGGCCGAGGCGATGAACCGGCTCGGCGGGCATTCCAACTCCGGCGAGGGCGGCGAGGACCCGGCCCGCTTCGGCACGGCCACGAACTCCTCGATCAAGCAGGTCGCCTCGGCCCGCTTCGGCGTGACGGCTTCCTATCTGATGAGCGCCGACGTGCTCCAGATCAAGATCGCCCAGGGCGCCAAGCCGGGCGAGGGCGGACAGCTTCCCGGGGTCAAGGTCTCGGCCGAGATCGCCGCGCTGCGGTACGCCAACCCTGGCGTGACCCTGATCTCGCCCCCGCCGCACCACGACATCTACTCGATCGAGGACCTGGCGCAACTGATCTTCGATCTGAAGCAGTGCAACCCGCGCGCGCTGGTCGCGGTCAAGCTCGTCGCCAGCCCCGGGGTAGGGACCATCGCGGTTGGCGTGGCCAAGGCCTATGCCGACCTGATCACGATCGCGGGCCATGACGGCGGCACCGGCGCGAGTCCGCTGACCTCGGTCAAGTACGCCGGCATCCCGTGGGAGATCGGGCTGGCCGAGGCGCACCAGGCGCTGGTCGAGAACGACCTGCGGCACAAGATCCGCCTGCAGGTCGACGGCGGCTTCAAGACCGGTCTGGACGTGGTCAAGGGCGCGATCCTCGGGGCCGAGACATTCGCGTTCGGCACCGCGCCGATGATCGCGATGGGCTGCAAATACCTGCGCATCTGCCATTTGAACAACTGCGCCACCGGGGTCGCGACCCAGAATGCGATCCTGCGCAAAAAGCACTTCGTCGGCGATGCCGAGCGGGTGATGCGCTATTTCCGGTTCGTCGCGCGCGAAGTCCGCGAGTTGCTCGCCGGCTTAGGCTTCGCCCGCCTGGCCGACGTCGTCGGGCGCACCGACCTGATCGAAATCCTGGAAGGCGAAACGGCGAAGCAGGGACGATTGGATCTGCGACCGATCCTCGAGTCGGCGGGGACCCGCAACGAGTTCCCGCTGACCTGCTCGGAGGCGTTCAACCGCCCTCACGATCCGGGACTGGCCAACCTGGACCTGCTCGAGCGGGTCAAGTCCGGCGACCGCGAGGCGATCGAGCGGATGGTCCCGATCCACAACTACGACCGCTCGGTCGGCGCCACCCTGGCCGGCTGGCTGGCCGAGCATCCGCTGCCGGAAGAGCGCCTGCCGCTCAAGCTGAATTTCGAGGGCTCGGCCGGGCAGAGCTTCGGCGCCTGGTGCATGCCCGGGATGGAGCTGAGCCTGATCGGGGATGCCAACGACTACGTCGGCAAGGGCATGCACGGCGGGCGCATCGTGGTCACGCCGCCGTCGGCGCAGGACATCGCGGCGCACCGCGCCACGATCGTCGGCAACACCTGCCTGTACGGCGCCACCGGGGGCGAGTTCTTCGCCGCGGGCCAGGCCGGCGAGCGCTTCGCGGTGCGCAATTCCGGCGCGGTCGCGGTGGTCGAGGGCGCCGGCTACCACGGCTGCGAGTACATGACCGGCGGTACCGTGGTCGTGCTCGGGGCGGTCGGCCCCAACTTCGCCGCCGGGATGACCGGCGGGCGCGCCTACGTGCTCGATCTGGAAGAGCGCATCGAACACTGGCTGAATACTGAGTTCGTCGCCGCCCGTTCGATCGACGAGCAGACCTCGCGGGGTGCGCGCGAGGAGCTGCTGGCGCTGATCCGGCGCCACGCGAGCCTGACCCACAGCGCCTGGGCGCGGCGGGTGCTGGAGCATTTCCAGCAGTACCAGTTCGCGTTCCGGGTGATCGAGCCGAAGGCGCCCGCCCAGCCGGCGGCGCGCGCCGACAAGATCCCGCTGAGGCTGGTCAAATAGCCCGAACATGGCACCAGTTATGCTGTTAAGCGAAAAGACATTCTGGCCGGTCAAGGAGTGCGACGGATCATGAATCCTGTCAACGGATTAGGGTGGGTGGCGCCCGGTTTCTCGAACAATCTGGAGACAAATCCTGCCCGATCCCCCTTGAACCGTAGCTACCGCTACGCTCCTGCGGGCGATCGACCAAGCTTTGCTCCCCAGATTGCCCGAGAATTCCGGGAACTGGCACCACGTTCGGGCTAATGACCGACCACCTGAAGTTCCTGAACCTGGGCCGTCACGACCCGGACGTGCTGCCGGTCACGATCCGGCGCGAGCGTTTCGCCGAGATCTACGAGGCGTTCGATCCGGTGCGCGCCAAGGACCAGTCCGAGCGCTGCATCGACTGCGGCAACCCCTACTGCGAGTGGAAGTGCCCGGTGCACAACTACATCCCGGACTGGCTGGCGCTGGTCGCCGAGGGGCGCATCGAGGAGGCCTGCGACCTGGCGCACGAGACCAACAGCCTGCCCGAGATGTGCGGGCGCATCTGCCCGCAGGACCGGCTGTGCGAGGGCGCCTGCACCCTGGAGACGGGTTTCGGCGCGGTCACGATCGGCGCGGTCGAGAAGTATCTGGTCGACGAGGCGTTCAAGCGCGGCTGGCGGCCGGACTTGAGCCACGTCGAGCAAACGCCCCATCACGTCGGCATCGTCGGCGCCGGCCCGGCCGGGCTGGCCTGCGCCGACGTGCTGCTGCGCAATGGGGTCGCGGCGACCGTGTACGACCGCTACCCCGAGATCGGGGGGCTGCTGTCGTTCGGGATCCCCGAGTTCAAGCTCGAGCTCGAGGTCGTGCGCACCCGCCGCCGGGTGTTCGAGGACATGGGCATGGTGTTCAAGCTCTCGACCGAGGTCGGCCGCGACGTATCCGCCACGGAGCTGCTCGAACGCCACGACGCGCTGTTTCTCGGGATGGGCACCTACACCCCGGTGGCGGCCGATTTCCCGGGCGCCGACCACGGTGCGGTGATCAAGGCGCTGGATTACCTGATCGGTCAGACCAACGCGCTGCATCGCCTCGGGATGCCCGAGTACCCGCTGATCGATCTTTCCGGGCGGCGGGTCGCGGTGCTGGGCGGCGGCGACACCGCGATGGACTGCGTGCGCACCGCGGTGCGCCAGGGGGCCAAATCGGTCACTTGCGTGTATCGCCGCGACCGCGACAACATGCCCGGTTCCCAGCGCGAGGTCGACCACGCGATGACCGAGGGGGTGAAATTCCGCTTCAACTCGCAGCCGCAGGCGATCGAGGCGGGAGCGGATCAACGGATGCGCGGGGTGCGCGTGGTCGAAACCGAGCTGGCACCCGAGCCCGGCTCCCGGCGGCTGCGCCCGCGGGCCGTCGCCGGCAGCGAGGCATTGCTCGAGGCCGACGCGACGATCGTCGCGTTCGGCTTCCGCCCGAGCCCCCCCGACTGGTTCGCCGACTTAGGCGTCGAGACCCATGACAACGGCCGGGTCAGGATCGCCGGCGGCGAGACAATCGGGCAGACCACCAACCCGCGCGTCTACGCCGGCGGCGACATGGTGCGCGGCGCCGACCTGGTCGTGACCGCGATCGCCGACGGCCGCCAGGCGGCCACCGGCATCATCCGCGAGCTGGAAAGGGCCGCCGCCGCGGTGGCTTGACGGAGGCAGCGCCAAACGGTCTAATAGCGCCCCTTCGAACGCTTGTCTAGGTACCTGGCCAGGTA
>JBFJNB010000132.1:0-6691 GCA_041633655.1 Lysobacterales bacterium
GCCCGACAGCCCGCTGCGTTACTGTGTCGGGGGCAGGACCCCGGTCGCGCGGCTGCTCACCGAGGTCATTCGCGACGAGAGGGTCGGCAAGCGCCCGCTGCAGATGCGCCAACTGGATGACCTGGCGGATCTCAATCAATGCCATATCGTGTATCTCTCCGGCGATGACCGGGATGGCCATTCGGCGGCCATCGAACTCGCCCGCGGCCGGGCCATGCTCACCGTGGGCGCGGTCGACGACTTCGCCGCCGCTGGCGGCATGATCACGCTCATCTCAAGGGGCAAGCGGCTGCGGCCGATGATCAACAAGCAGGCGCTCGAACTGGCGGGCCTGAAGGTCAGTTCCAAGCTGCTTCGCGTCGCGATCGTGACTGAGGGCTGACGGATGCCGCTGCTCGACCATTTGCCAATCAAGAAGAAAGTGATCGTGATCTCGGTGCTGACCGCGTTCACCTCGCTGCTACTCGCTTCGGTGGCCCAGGTCGGAAGCGAAATGCTGGCCAAGCGCGAGATGATGGCCGAATCGGCCACCGCGCTGACCCGGGTCATGGGGATCAACAGCACCGCGGCGCTGGCGTTCCAGGACCCGATGACGGCGCGCGAGATCCTGTCCGCGCTGGAGTCCGAGAGCGAGGTCATTGGCGCCACCCTGATGACCGCGGACGGCGCCCTGTTCGCCGAGTACCGCAGTTCGCGACCGACCCACCAGACGCTGCTGGCGGCGCCGGACCGGGCCGGGACGAACGGGGCGCTGGTGGCGGGGCATGAGTTTTTCGACGACCGTCTGCGCGTGACCCAGGGAATCGACCTCGACGACAAGAAGCTCGGCACGATCGTCGTCGAAGTCGCCCTCGATCGGCTGCGGGCCGGCGTCTGGCGGCAGCTGACGATTGCCGCGCTGGTGCTGGCGCTGGCCTCGGTCGCCGCCTACCTGCTGGCGCTGCGCCTGCAGCGCTCGATCTCGCGGCCGCTGTCTGCGCTCGCCGAAACCGTGCGCTCGGTCGCCGAGCAGGGCGATTACTCGGTGCGGGTCAAGGAGCGCTCGGCTGCCGAGCTGGGCATGCTGATCGATGGGTTCAACGTCATGCTGGCCCAGATCCAGGCTCGCGACCAGGCGCTCGCCGAGGCCAAGGAACGGGCGGAAACGGCAAACCGCGTCAAATCGGAATTCGTCGCCAACATGAGCCACGAGATCCGCACCCCGATGAACGGGGTGCTGGGCATGTCCGAGGTGCTGCTGAACCTGCCGCTTCCGGCCCGACAGCGGCGCTTCGTCAAGGCGATCCAGCGCTCGGGCAAGTCGCTGCTGGCGATCATCAACGACATCCTGGACTTCTCCAAGATCGAAGCCGGCAAGCTGAAGCTGGAGAGCATCGATTTCGACCTGCGCGACAACATCGAAGACTGCGCCGAAATGCTGGCCGAAGCGGCCCACGCCAAGCGCCTGGAGCTGCTTTGCGTCATTCCCGAATCGGTGCCTCGCACGGTCCGCGGCGACCCGGGTCGGCTGCGCCAGGTGCTGATCAACCTGATCAGCAACGCGGTGCGATTCACCGATCAAGGCGAGGTCGTGATCAGCGTTGCGCAGGAGGCCCACGGAGCCGACAACTGCCTCCGGTTCGAGGTTCGAGATACCGGAATCGGCATCGCCGAGGGCGCCCGCCAGCGAATCTTCGAATCGTTCTCGCAGGCCGATTCATCGACCACCAGGCGCTACGGCGGCACCGGCCTGGGGCTGGCCATCGCGAGTCAACTGGTGGCGATGATGGACGGTCGAATCGGGGTGGAGAGCGAACCCGGCAAGGGCTCCACGTTTTGGTTCACGGCCCGATTCGCGGCGGCGGGCAGCCAGCCGGTCGCGGCTTACCAGCCGGGCGATTTCGAGGGCGATCGGGTACTCATCGTCGACGACAACCGGACCAACCGGACGATCCTCCGCGAGCAGGTCGCGCACTGGGGGATGGAAGCCGATCTGGCCGAGAGCGGCGCCCGCGCGCTGGATCTGCTGGCCGCCTCGGTCGCGTCGGCATCGCCCTACGACGCGGCCATCCTGGACCTGAACATGCCCGACATGGACGGGTTGGAGCTGGCGCGTACGATCCAAAACCAGCCCGAGCTGCGCGGCCTCCCGATGATCATGCTCAGCTCGGTCCACCAGGCCGATTTTCAGGCGCGAGACGAAAGCGGCATCCTGCACTACCTGACCAAACCCGTACGCCAGGTGGAACTGCTGTCCGCGCTGGCCGAGGCACTCGGCCAGGAAGCGGCCCTGAACGCCGAATCGGGCGAACCGACGGGCCAGTCGGAACTGCCGGCGGCAGCGGAAACCAGGCGCGGCGAGGTTTCGGCCCGGATCCTGGTGGCCGAGGACAATCCGGTCAACCAGCTGGTCGCGGTCGAGATGCTGACCCAGCTCGGTTATCGGGTCGACGTGGTCGACGACGGCGAGAAGGCCGTCGACGCGGTCGCCACGACCGCCTACGACCTGGTGTTCATGGACTGCCAGATGCCGAACATGGACGGCTACGAGGCCACCCGCCGGATCCGCGCCCGGTCCGCCGAGCACGCCCTTCCGATCGTCGCGCTGACCGCCAACGTGCTGGACGGCGACATGAGCGCGTGCCTCGACGCGGGCATGGACGACTACCTCGGCAAGCCGTTCGACAAGCCGCAGCTCGAGGCGGTGTTGAGCGCCTGGCTGCCCGATCGGGTGGCCGGGGTCACGGGATCGGAGGACGACCAGCCGGCGCTCGAGCCGGCCAAGTTCAAACAGTTGCGTGAGCTGGGCTCGAGCGACTTCCTGGCCAGGGTCACGGCCACCTACACCGCGGACGCGCGGCGGCTGATCGGGGAGCTGAGGCCGGCGCTGGCAGCCGGCCAGCGGGACCAGATCCGACGCGTGGCCCACGCCCTGAAGTCCAGCAGCGCCAACGTCGGGGCGCAGGTGCTGGCCGAGGTCTGCGCGGCGCTCGAACGCCAAAGCGATGGCCACGGGCAAGCCGAGGTCGAAGCCACGATCGACCGCCTGGAGCGCGAGTACGTGCGCGTCCACGAAGCACTGAAGCGCAGCACCCGCGAGGGCGACCCGGACCACGATGCCTGGCCCGCAGTATCGCTGCCGGCCAAAGAGACCCGCCAGTCGCTGGTCTTGGTGGTCGATGATGATGAATCGCTGCGGATGCTGACCCGCCAGAGCCTGACCCGCAACGGATTCGAGGTGGCCGAGGCGCGCGACGGCCTCGAGGCGGTGACCGCGTTCGAGGAACTCCGCCCGGACATCGTCCTGATGGACGCCGAAATGCCGCGAGTCGACGGTTTCGAGGCCTGTCGGCGGATCCGGGGGCTGCCCCACGGCGATGGCGTACCGGTGCTGATGGTCACCGGACACGATGACGTGGTGTCGATCGAGCGGGGCTACCAGGCCGGGGTCACCGAGTTCACCACCAAGCCACTCAACTGGCTGGTGCTGGGGCACCACCTCCGCTACATGCTGCGCGCCGCCGAGACGCTGACCAACCTGAAGAAGAGCGAGGCCCGTCTGGCCAACGCGCAGAGCCTGGCCCGGATCGGCAACTGGGAGTTCGACCTGACCCGGGGGGCGCTGCTGCGGTCGGAGGAAATGAGCCGGATTTTCGAGCTACCGGGCGAGACGGACGGACTGAGGTCGTTCCTGAGGCGCCTGCATCCGGCCGACCGGGGGGGGCTGCTGGGCGTCGTACGCAACTCGATCCGGACCTCGGGCACATTCCAGTTCAGCGGTCGCATTCGGCTGCCGGGCGGCGCCGAACGCGAGATCGACATCCGCGGTGGCCTGATCGCCGACCCGGCCGCCGGCCCGGTCCTGATCACCGGCACCGTGCAGGACATCACCGAGAGACGCCAGTTCGAACGCAAGATCCGGCACATGGCCTACTACGACGGAGTCACCGACCTGCCCAACCGCCAGTACTTCAAGAAGCGCCTGCAGGAGGCGCTCGAGCAGGTCAGGAGCACGGACCGCTTGGTGGGCGTCCTGTTCCTGGACCTGGACAACTTCAAGCGCATCAACGACACCCTTGGCCACAACGCGGGCGACAGCCTGCTGCGGGAAGTCGCGCGGCGGCTGCAGGCCAATGTCCGCAGCTGTGAGGCCGGTCGCCGTACCGTGGCCCGCCTGGGCGGTGACGAGTTCACCGTGCTGCTGTCCGAAATCCGGCACGAGGAAGACGCCTTCCAGGTAGCCCGTCGCATTCTGGACTCGCTCGCCGAACCGCTCATCCTGGAACAGCACGAGGTGGTCGTGACCACCAGCATCGGGATTGCGCTTTACCCGCATGACGGGCTGGAGGTCGATTCGCTGCTGAAAAACGCCGACACCGCGATGTATCACGCCAAGGCGGCCGGCAAGAACAACTACCAGTTCTACTCCTCGGCAATGAACAAGCGCGCCACCCGCCGGCTCAGCCAGGAGTCGCAGTTACGCCGCGCCACCGAGCGCGGCGAGCTGTATCTGCACTATCAGCCGCAGTTGTCACTGGAAACGGGCCGCACCCATTCGGTGGAGGCGCTGGTGCGCTGGAGGAACGCCGACCTGGGTCAGGTCTCGCCGCTCGATTTCATTCCGCTGGCCGAAGAAACCGGTCTCATCATGGAGATCGGGGAATGGGTGCTGCACAAGGCATGCGAGGACGCGCGGCAGTGGGTCCGGCGCTTTGACGACCCGATTCGAGTGGCGGTCAACCTCAGCAGCGTACAGTTCCGCCAGCGGGGCATGGCCGCGGGTCTGGCCGACATCGTACAGGCCGCCGGACTGCGCCCGGAGCTGGTGGAGCTGGAACTGACCGAGGGGGTCATCATGCCCAACGCCGACGCGACGATCGCGACGCTGGAGGAACTCAAAGAGGCTGGTTTCAGCCTGTCGGTGGACGATTTCGGCATGGGATATTCGTCGCTGAGCTACCTGCGCCGGTTCCCCCTGGACATCCTCAAGATCGACCGCAGTTTCATCGACGAGGTCACCACCAGCCCGGACGACGCGGCCATCGTATCGGCGATCATCGCCATGGCTCACCGTCTGAATCTGATCACGATCGCCGAGGGGGTCGAGACCGAACGCCAGTATCAGTTTCTGCAGATCAACGAGTGCGATCTGATTCAAGGCTATCTGATCAGCCCGCCGGTGCCGCTGGAGGAGCTGCTGGAGCTGCTCCAGGCGCAAAGAACCCCATCCGAGGGAGTCACCGTCGCCGACGCCCGCAAGAGATTCGGCGGCAACCCGGCTCGACCCGAGCTACCCCCGCAGCTGGCGCGCTTCGGCCAGTTCTGATTCCTAACGGGGCCTTGCGGCGCGGTCCCGAACTCAGGCGACCGCGGCGGGGCGCGCCGCGCGCTGGGCGATGACCGCCAGTGCCGCGATGCGATAGCTCTCGGCCAGGGTCGGGAAATTGAAGATGTTCTCGACGAACACGTCGATGTCGAGTTGCTGGACGAGCGCCATCTGGCCCAGGTGGATGAGCTCGGTGGCGCCCTCGCCCACGATCTGAACTCCGAGCAGCCGCCGGCCGTCGGCGTCGGCGATCAGCTTCAGCATGCCGTCGGTATTGCCATCGATCTGCCCGCGCGCGACTTCGGCGAAGCGCGCGACGGCGACTTTGACCGCGCCATGTTCGGCCCGCGCCTGGGCTTCGCCGAGACCAACGCTGGAGATCTCCGGGATCGTGTAGATGCCGGCCGGAATCGTATGCGGGGGCGCTCCATGCGACAGGCCAAGGGCGTGGCGAACCACCAGGCGACCCTGTTCCATCGCGCTGGATGCCAGCGACGGGGCCCCGATCACGTCGCCGGCGGCGTAAATGTGCGGAACCGCCGTGCGGCAGTTTCGGTCCACGTCCAGCAGCCCGCGGCCGTTGACCACAAGACCGGCCCGTTCGATCTCCAGACCATCGAGGTTGGCGACCCGACCCAGCGCGAACAGGACCTTCTCCGCGCGCCGGCACGAGCCGTCGTCGAGCACCGCCGAGACGCCACGGGCGGCCTCGAACGTCATCTCGGTCACCGAGCGACCGCCCTGGAAGCGCGCTCCGAAGCTCGTCAGCGCCGCGGTGAAGTGATCGCTCAAGTCCGGATCGAGGAAGCCCAGCGGCCGGGCATAGCGATCGATCATCGTGACCTCGACGCCGAGGATGGCGAAGATCGAGGCGTATTCACACGCGATCACCCCGCTGCCCAGCACCAGCAGGGAGCGCGGCAGGTAACACATCGACAGGACCGAGTCGCTGTCGAGGACGAACTCGTGATCCACGTCGATGTCGTCAGGCTCCCGCGGGCGGGATCCGGTCGCAATGACGATGTTGTCGCCGGCGAGCTTCCGCGTCGAACCATCTACCCCGGTCACGTTCAGGGTCTGACGGTCCACGAAACTGGCCTGCCCGTGGATCCGATCGATCCCGTTGCGTTCGAGCTGTTCGCCAATGAACCGGTCATGGGAATCGAGCACCGATCTGAGTCTCGGCATCAGGCGCTCGACCAGCGGGCAGTGCTCCATTGTTACCGAGAACGCGCCGCCGTAGCGCCGGGCGCGCAACAGCTCCAGCGCGGTCTCGCGCAGCGTCTTGCTCGGGATCGTGCCCCGGTGCACGCACTCCCCGCCGACGCGGGAGTCCCGCTCCACCATCATCACCCGGCGCCCGGCCTTGGACGCCTGGATGGCCGC
>JBFJNB010000133.1:0-6679 GCA_041633655.1 Lysobacterales bacterium
GACGTTCTCGTCGACCGAGAACGCCGCGTCGTTCGCCGTCGGCGCCTCGTTGACATCGTTGACAGCGATCGCGACCGCGGCGGTGTCGAACGCGCCGAAGCTGTCGGTCGCGGTCACGGTCAGGTTGTATTGGTCCTGTGTTTCGAAGTCGAGCCCCGGCGGGTTGTTCACGCTGATCGCGCCGCCGGCGGGCTGAATCGCGAACGCGCCGCCTGAGTTGCCGCCGGTGATCGCGAAACTCAGCGTGTCGCCGGCGTCGGGGTCGCTGGCGGTCACGGTCCCGACCATCGTGCCGTTGGCGACGTTCTCGTCGACCGCAAACGCCGCGTCGTCGGCGACCGGCGGGTCGTTGACGCCGACGATGGTCAGCGTGACCAGCGCCGAGGATTCGAACGTGCCGTCGGTCGCGGTGTAGTCGAACTCGTCGCTGTCGAGATCGCCCATGCCGAGCGCCTCGAACTGGCCGTTGGGATCGTAGTCGAACGACCCGTCGCCAAAGACCGTCAGCAGCGCGCCGGAAGCGAGCGCGGTCTGGCTGCCGACGTTTGCCGCGCTGCCGTCGACCGCGGTCACGCTCAACGGATCGGCGTCCAGGTTGATGTCGTTGCCGAGCACGCCGGGCGCCGGCACCGACAAGACGCTATCCTCGTCGGTCACGTAGCCATCGTCGACCGCCACCAGGTTCGTCTCCAGGTCCTCGAACCCGCGCACGGTCAGGTCGAAGCCGAACGGGGCAAAGTAAAAACGCCGCCCCTCGCCGGTGGTGGCAGCCAGGAACGCGTTGAACGCATCGACCGCGGCCTGCAGCATCGGCACCTCGACCGCAGCGGTCACGTCGTCGGGAATGAGGATCACGAGGCGGTCGAACCCAGAGCCTCCCTTGTAGTCGTCGCTGGCGCCCTCGTTCTCACGAAAGCCGTAGATCGCGGTGTCGTCGCCGGAGGCTGCCTGGACCTCGTCGCTGCCGGCGCCGCCGTCGATCGAGTCGTTGCCGGCCTGACCGTTCAGCCGTTCGTCGGCGTCGGTGCCGACCAGCACATCGTCGCCCGGGGTACCGTTGATCTTGGCCAGCTTGGCCGCGTTCACCGGGGCTGTGATGACCCCCAATCCCACCAAGATTGCACCCGCTGATGCCAGTAACCTCGAACGCCGCATGGTCGACCCCCTGTGATTCGTCGTCGATGTAAAGCGCCTCTTCGCCAATGCGGAGCGGCCGCCTCGAGAAAACGCTTCCCGCCCTAAAAATAGAACAAGCCCCAGCCAGCGGCAAGCGGTCCGCGCGAGAGCGTTGGTCGGCGATCCGATCTGAAGTAGGATTCGACCGACCCACCGGGAGGGATCGACGCATGCGTTGCAGCAAGAATATCGACCTTAAGTTCATCGCTTCGGCTGCGCTCGTACTTGCGCTGGTGCTGCCGGCCGTAGCGCTCGGCTGGGGTGCGAGCGGGCACCGGATCACGGCCCGGATCGCCGAAGACCACCTCGACGCCGGCACGGCGCGGGCGGTGGCCGAGGTCACCGGTGGTCACAGCCTGGCGCTGTTGGCCACCTGGCCGGATTTCATCCGCTCCGATTCGCGCTGGGACTGCATCCAGCCGTGGCATTTCCTGACCGTCGAGGACGGACAAGCAATCGACGAAGCGCTCGCGCGCCCGGCCGATACCAGCGGCAACTGCCGCCGCCTGTACGAGCGGTTCGAACTGCCCCACAACGTGGTCTCGGCGATCGAGTACTTCGCCGCGATCGTGGGTGGCGACAAGCGCAAAGCCGACAACTTCGACGGTTTCATGAAAGAAACCGGTGCCGAACCCTACGCCGGCTCGACCCGGTCGACCGCGCTGGCCTTGCTGATCCACTTCATCGGCGACGTCCACCAGCCGCTGCACGTGGGGCGCGGCGGCGATCGCGGCGGTAACAACGTCTACACGAATTTTTTCGACCAGGTCTCCCGGCTGCATTCGGTCTGGGACTCTGGCCTGATCGACCAGGAAGGACTGAGCTATACCGAGTTTGCCGCGTTCCTGGAGCAGCAGTTCGGTGACGAGCAGACGCCCGCCGAGTCGGCGCCGCTCGACTGGGCCGCCGAGTCCTTCGGCCACCGGTCGCGGGTTTACGACATCTGGCGCCGAACCAGCCGGGACAACAACCTGCCGGAATTGAGCTACGACTACGCGTTCGCCCAGATCGGGTTGATCAAGCAACGCCTGTACCACGGCGGACGCCGCGCCGCACAGTTGCTGAATTCGATTCTCTGACCCCCGGGATGCCGCCCCCCGGGCAATCAGCCGCTCGGGTTTACCCCCGGGCTTGGTGCGTATCCGAACGATGAGGCCAGTCGTTTCGGGGCCTTGCGCCGCCACGCGAGATACAGGAACTCGTCGACCAGTTCCGGCTCCGCGATCGCGAGCGTCGCGGTCACGCCGACGGCCCTGGCACCCCAGAAGAGCTTCTCGGAAGCGCTGGCGTCGACCGCCAGCGCCCGCTCCCGGTCTTCCTCGGCCACGAACAGATTGAGGTGCGCCCCGTGCGCGGGTGCGGTCGCGAAGATCCTGCCCCTGATCCGGAACGACGTCAGCTCGAAATGCGGTTGCTCCTCGACCTCGGGGAGCGCCAACGCGAACCGCCGGGCGCGCTCCAAGCTCACCGTTTATCGGGCGCCGCGCCCGATCGCTCCCAGCAGACGAACACCGCGTTTTCGCTGCTGCCCATCGCGTTGATCAGCGCCTCGCTCTTGAAACCCGGCAACTCGAACAGCCGGTCGAGCGCCTCCTGTTCGCCGCTGGCTCCCTGGGGGTAGGTGCACTGGCCGGAAGGTGACTCGATTACGAACCAGACGTCCGGACCCCAGGGGCCGGAGTCGTTGGTATGGACCTCGACCCGCTCCATCTCGTCCCAGGCGATCTGCTCCACCCGGTCCGGATGGCGCACCGTGATGCCGGTCTCGTCGAGCGTGACCACGATCCGGCGCTCCGGCCACAGAGCATCGCGCCGTTTTTGCTGGCTCCTGAGCCACCAGTTGCGAATCGCACCAAACATCGAATTCAGAATATTGCGGCCTTGGGACAATTATATGCCATCGCACGGTCGGGCTTGAGGGCGCTGACGGATGTTAGAATCGCGCCCTTTGAATGGCGAGACCCCCGATGCCCCACCACGTCGTCTTCGTGGCCCCGTTTTTCCTGGAGACCACGCTGCGCTTCGTCAGCGGCGCGACCAAGCTGCCAGGCGTCGCGGTGAGCCTGATCAGCCAGGACCCGGCGGAGAAGCTGCCCGACGACCTGAGACGCCGGCTTTCCGCCCACTGGCGCATCGACGACGGGCTGGATCCGCAGCAGATCGCCGACGCGACCCGCGCCCTGACGGCGCAATTGGGGCCGCCGGTCCAGATCATCGCCGCGCTGGAGCAACTGCAGGTGCCGCTGGCAGAGGTGCGCGAGGCGCTGAAAATCCCCGGCATGGGCGTTGCGGCGGCCCGGAACTTCCGCGACAAGTCGCGGATGAAAGACGTCCTGCGCGCCGCCGGCATCCCGTGCGCTCGCCACCGGCTGGTCGAAAATGCGGGCCAGGCGCAGGAGTTCCTGCGCGAGGTCGGCTTCCCGGTGGTCATGAAGCCGCCCGCCGGCGCCGGCGGCAAAAGCACGTTTCGGGTGCGCGACGAGGCCGAACTCATCACCCTGCTGGAGCGCTACCGGCCCAACCCCGCGCGGCCGGTACTGCTGGAGGAGTTCGTGCGCGGACGCGAGTACTCGTTCGACTCGGTGTTCATCTCCGGAAAGCCGGTCTGGTACTCGATCTCGCGCTACCTGCCGGCGCCGTTGGAGGTACTCGACAATCCGTGGATCCAGTGGTGCGTGCTGCTGCCGCGCCGGGTCGACGGGCCGGAGTTCGACCCGATCCGCGCCGCCGCGATTCCGGGACTCAAGGCGCTCGGGATGGACACCGGTTTGAGCCACATGGAGTGGTTCCAGCGCGCCGATGAGAGCGTCGCGATCTCCGAGGTCGGCGCCCGCCCGCCCGGGGCCCAGTTCACGACGCTTCTCGCCTACGCGCACGACCTGGACTTTTATCATGCCTGGCCGCGGCTGATGGTGTTCGGCGAGTTCGACCCACCGCCGCGCAATCATGCCGTCGGCGCGGCTTACATTCGTGGCCAGGGCCGCGGCCGGGTCAAGGCGATCCACGGGCTGGAAGAGGCGCAGCGCCGCTACGGCGAGCTGGTCGTCGAGGCGCGCCTGCCTCGCGCCGGGCAGGCCCCGTCGGACAGCTACGAGGGCGACGGCTACGTGATCCTTCGCCATCCGCGCACCGAGGTGATCGAGGAAGCGTTGAGAAACATCGTCCAGCTGATCCGGGTGGAGCTGGGTTGAAGAAACCCAAGGTCATTCTGCTCGGGCCGCAGCGCCCGCGGCCGAACGTTTCCCAGGCACTGGCCCGGCTCGAAGTCTCCGGCCCGGTAGCGCTGGTGACGGCCGGTTGGCAGGACACCGAAGCCGCATCCGCCGCCGAGCTGGCCGCCGCGATCGACCACGCGAGCGTCGACCTGGGCCTGTACGCGCGCACCGAGCGGTTGATTGGCGCCGACCCGGTACTGGCCGCGGCCTACCGCGAGCGGCAGGATCGGATCAAGGAGCTGCACCGGACCTACCGCATCCGGCTACGCCACGCGGTGGCCGCGGTGCGCGAGCTGGCCGACCTGGGGGTGGACCCTGGCCTGCTTCAGACCCAGATGCGCTCGGCAATCGCCCAGATCCGTTCGCTGGACCGCCATCACGTGCAGCGCATCGCGGGCATCCATCAGGACTTCGAGCAGTGCCTGCCGCCACCGACGCGTGACCTTTTGTCGACCGAGCGCGCGGCGGTGGCGAAGCAAGTTGGCGACTGCGCGGCGATCCTGGTCGCTGGCGGGCACGTGGTCGTGCTGCTCAACCGGATGCGCCTGTTCGGAATGCAGGAACTGTTGGCGACCCGCCCGCTGATCGCCTGGTCGGCCGGCGCGATGGCGGTCAGCGAACGGGTGATCGTGTACCACGACCACGCACCGCAGGGGCGCCGACCGCCGGAGGTGCTGGATGGCGGCTTCGGCATCCTCACCGGGGTGGTCCCGCTGCCCGACGCGGCCCGGCGGCTGGACTGGAGCGATCGGTCGCGGCTGGGGCAACTGGCGCGCCGCTTCGCGCCCGCGGCGTGCGTGACCCTGGACCCGGACTCCTTGATCGCCTTCGACGAGGAGCGCTTGATCGCGGCCGAGCACGCCACCCGCCTGGACGCGGCCGGTCGCGCGCGAAGGATCAAATCGTGAACCCCGACCTGCGGCGCCTGGTGCGCAAGGGCAAGCCGAGCAACGCGGCGATCGATGCGTTCATCTCCAGCCACACGTTTCCGCTGGTCGACGGCACCGACGTCACCTTCCTGTACCGGGGTCAGGCCGACGAGATTTACCTGCGCCGGTGGATCTACGGAGTTCGCGCGGCCCAGCCGCTGCAGCGCGTCGAAGGCACCGATCTATGGGTGGTGACGATGGAGGTGCCGGAGGGCTCGCGCTTCGAGTACAAGTTCGAGCTCCACCGCGGCGGGCACAAGGAACTGGTGCTCGACCCGCTGAACAAGATCAAGGCGCACGATCCGTTCGGCGCCAACTCGGTGTGCCAGGGCGACCGTTACCAGCGCCCGGCCTGGACCTTGCCCGACCCGGACGCGCGCAGCGGCACGGTCGAGCGCTTGACCCTCCCCAGCCGCGCCCTGGGCAGTGAACGGTCGATCAACCTGTACCTGCCGGCGCGGTTTCGCCGCAGCCGCCAATACCCGCTGCTGATCGTCCACGATGGGGTCGATTACCTGCGTTACGCGGAACTGAAAACGGTGCTGGACAACCTGATCCACCGGATGGAGATCCCGGCCCTGATCGTCGCCCTGACGGACTCACCCAACCGGCTCAAGGAGTACGGCGCGGACCGTCGCCACGCCGAATTCGTGGCCGACGAGCTGGTGACCTATCTCGGCGCTCGCTACCCGCTGATCGACGCGGCCCGCTCGCGCGCGCTGATGGGGGCGAGCTTTGGGGGGGTGGCAGCGCTGCATGCGGCATGGTCGTACCCGAAACGGTTCGGGCGGCTGCTGCTGCAGTCGGGATCGTTCGCCTTCAGCGATCTGGGCTCGCACCAGCGTGGCCCGGTGTTCGATCCGGTGGCCGAATTCATCAACACCTTCCGTCGGGACCCGGTCAAGCTCGCGTACAAGATCTACTTGAGCTGCGGCGTGTACGAGTCGCTGATCTACGAGAACCGCTCGCTGGTGCCGCTGCTGCAGCAGCAGGGCATGAGGGTCAAGTTCGAGGAGGCGCGCGATGCGCACAACTGGGAAAACTGGCGCGACCGGCTGCGCAGCGGCCTGTCGTGGACTTTTCCGGGCCCACTGCTGATGGTATACGAGTGAATTCCGGTATCATGCACGTTTTGTTGAGCCCCTGAAGGAGTCCCCGTGTCCGCGATTACCCGCCGCATCGGTCTGTCCCTCGGAGCCGACATCTGCTGGCCCATCTGCTACGAAGCGCTGCTCGACAAGCTCGATCTGAAACTCAAGATCGGCGGCGACACGGTCACGTTCGAATCTGACCGGGTCTCGATCGAGCCGTTCGATCTGCGCCAGCCTTGCCGTTACGACGTGGTCATCGACCGCCTGA
>JBFJNB010000134.1:0-6673 GCA_041633655.1 Lysobacterales bacterium
CCTGCTCGGTCAGCTCCTGCTGCAGCTCGAACCACAGTTTTCTCAGCTCCAGGATCGTCGGCAGGTCCTTGCGCTGCGCCAGGTCGGACAGGAACTCGCTGCGGCCGGGAAACTGCGCGCTGGTAATCGAGTTGTCGAGTTTGCCCTTGAGGTCGTTGGCGACCTGGCGGACGAACCCGAACATCTCACCCAGGTTGCCCATCCGTTCGTTGAGCACGGTTTCCAGATCGGCGAGCTGCTTTTCGTTCTCGTCGAACTGGGCCTTGCGCTGGTCGGAGACGCGCTCCTCGGCGGCGAGCTCGGCCCGGGCATCGGCCAGCAACTGGCGCTGCCGGTCACGGTTTTGCACGAATTCCTGCTCGCGCTCCTGGTTGATCTGGGTCTGGGCCTGCGCCGCCAGGCGGGTCTTGGCGAGCAGCTCGTCGAGCGGGTTCGGCGCCTGGCCCAGCGCGGCCGGAACCTCGACCATTGCCAGCGCGCCGAGCAGCAGGGAGGCGAGCGCGGTTCTCATCGGGCAGCCCCCGCGGCGGGCACCGGGAGTTTGACCAGGTTGAACGCCTCCTGGTTCTTGGCCATCCGGATCGCGTGGCTGATCGGGGTGACGTACTCCGCGCCCAACGCCTCGAAGTCGCGAATCAGCGGGCTCCACCATCCCACCCGCTCGCCGTCCAGCGTCTGGTAGTAGAGCAGCGTGCGCCCGACCACGAGAAATGTCACCGTACGGTCGGAGCCGGGCAGTTTGCCGTCATAGGCGAACGCGCTGCGGCCGAAATCGACCTCGCGCTGGTAGGCCTCCATCACCCGCCGGTATTTCTCCGAGGTCGTCACGTCGGCGCGGTAGATCAGGTCTTTCAGGTCGAGCACGACATTTCTGCGCGGGTCGGGCTGAAACGGGATGTCCGATTCGACGATCTGCTCGAGCATGTCGATCATCTCGATCAGCAGCGGAACGATGCCGCGGTTGGTGTTCTCGAGCTCTCCCAGCTGGCGGCCGATCGAGTCGACTTCCGCCTGCTGGCTCTCGACCACCCGCTTGAGCTGGTCGTTGTAGACCTTGAGCGATTCGGTTTCGCGGACCACCCGCCGGTACTCCGCCAGCAGGTCCTCGGCCTCCTCAGCCAGGCCGTCGATGCGCTGCTGCGAGCGCTGCGCGGCCTGGTTTGAGGCCTGTTCGATCTGCACGCTGTCGTCGAGCACGTCGGCACTGCCGGTGCCCACCATCAGCGCGAAAATGACAACCCCGATCCCACGTCTCATGCTTGGATATCGCATAGCCTGATTTCGCTTGGTTGAGCCACCGAAAAAAATCGCGGCCGCGGCATGCGCCCCTCGGCGGTCTGTCGGCCCCGCTGCGCGGCGGGCGCGTCCTTGATCGTCCGCGGCGCGCAAAGGACCAAGCATAGCGTGGGCATGGTTAAAAAAAAACCTCGTTTCGCCCGCCCCGGCGCCCCTCGCCGGCGCATGCAGCCCGACCTGCTAGACTCCGTCGATGGGCAACGCCAACAGCTCCGGACCGGTACCGACCTGGCGCCGCGCCGCGGCGATCGGCTACGACCTGCTGGCCCTGTTCGCGATCGCCTTTGCGGCAACCGCGCTGCTGCTGCTGGTGATCCGTCAGCCGGTGCCGGCCGGCCATCCGCTGTTCCAGCTTTATCTGCTGCTGGCGTTCAAGCCCTACTTCGTGCTCGGCTGGCGCTACGGCGGGCAGACGCTGGGGATGCGGTCGTGGCGGCTGTACCTCGAACCGGCGCGGAAGCCGCTGGGCTGGGGCCGCGCGATGCTCCGGTACTGGGTCGCGGTTGGGTCGTGGCTGCCCGCCGGCCTGGGCTACTGGTGGATGTTGATCGACCGCGAACGGCGGACCTGGGCCGACCTGGTCGCCGGGACCCGGGTCAGGTTCGTCAATGCGCGCCCACTCCGCGCCGCAGCAACCAGGCGCTGATTGCGAGCAACGCCAGGCTCGGCCCCAGCGCCACCAGCGCCGGCGGGAGCGCGTAGACCTCACCCAGGCTGCCGGCGGACCGATTCACGAAGTAAAACCCCACCCCGAGCAGCATGCCCACGAACAGGCGCTTGCCGAAACCACCGCCGCGCAGGCCGCCGAACACGAACGGCATCCCGGCCAGCAGAATCGCCAGCGTCGCCAGCGGGTACGCGGCCCGGGTCCAGATCGCTGCCCGGTAGGCGCGGGCGTCCAGGCCGTTGGCCTCCAGGTATTCGACGTAGGGCAGCAGTTCGCGCAGCGACAGGTGCACCGGGCGCGCGATCGCGGTGCGCAACAGCCCCGGATCCAGCAGCGAATCCCAGGCCTGGACCGCCGCCTGCTCGGTCACGACGCGCCCGTCTTCGAACCGGCTGCGCCTGACCTCGGTCAGGCGCCACCGGGTGCCGTCGTGCTCCCCGCGGGCGGCGTGCGCGGCGTTGCGCAGGCGGCCTCGCTCGAACTCGAATACGTCGACGTCGGCCAGATGCACCGATCCGGAGCCCAGACCCGATGCCAGCGGCCGGCGCGAATGCACGATGCGCTCGCCGTCGCGCACCCACAGGCCGGCATCGCGCGCGATTGCCACCCCCCCGGTCTGGGCCCCGATCCGCAGCGCCTGACCCAGCCGCTCCCCGGCCGGCGCGACCCACTCGGCGACCACCAGCACCGGTATCAGCACCACCCCGGCGGCGGCGCCGACGGCGAGCGCGATCCGCAGCCGCGACAGGCCGGCCGAGCGGTATGCGACCAGCTCGCCGGTCGCGGCCAGGCTGCCGACGCCGAGCAGCGCGCCCACGACGGTGGCGGTCGGAAACAGCTCCACCGCGCGCCGCGGCAGGGTCAGAAGCACGAACCTGAGCGCGTGCCCGATCGCGTATTCACCCTTGCCGAGATCACCGAGTTCCCCGATCAGCGAGAAGACCGCGTCCAGCGCGAGCAGCGCGGCCAGCGCCAGCGCGATGCCGGCGACGGTGACCTGACCCAGATGGCGGTCACAGACGCGCATCGGCCCGCCGTGCCGTGCCCCGCCGGGCACCTGGATTGCGCGCCATCCAGAGCGCGGCGCCGACCCCGGCCGCGTGCACCCACCAGAGGCCGACCGCTACCGGCAGCGCACCGTCTTCCACCCAGGCGCGCGCGATCGCCAGCGCATTGGCGTAGATCACGTACACCAGGATCGCGATGATCAGGTTCCCGTAGTAGCCCTGCCGCGGCGTGGTCCTGGCCAGCGGCACCGCCAGCAGCGCCAGCACCGCGAGCGCCAGCGCCGGGGCCAGTCGCCACTGCAGCTCGGCCGCGTGCGCCGCGGTCTCCCCGCCCAGGACGGTTGCCAGGGGCAGCGCCCCGAGCTTCAGCTCCGCGCGCGCCTCGCTCGGGTCCGGCAGGCGCACGTCGTTGCGCTCGAACTCCATCAGGCGGTAGTCGGCCTGCCCGGGGACGCCCTCGCTGCGGAACCCGTCGATCAGGGCCAGGAAGCGGGCGCCGTCCGGGTCCTGGTACTGGTAGCCGCGCGCGGCGATCACGACATCCTTGCGCCCGTCCCGTTGCAGGTGAATGAACGCGTTGGTGAAGCGCCCGTCACGGTCCAGGGTCTCGACATAGACCACGCCCTGGTGCTGGGCGATCTCGTGAAACCGCCCTGCCTTCAGCCCCGCCAGCGAGACCTCGCTCGCGGCCTGGGCGATCAGTGTCCTCGACGTGCGGGTCGCCCACGGCGCGGTCCACAGCGCCAGCGCCAGCAGCACCAGCGCCATCGGCGCGACCAGGTAGGCGATCGGACGGTACAGGTCGCCCCGGCCGAGGCCGCTGGCGGCCAGCACCGGCATCTCGCTGTCGCGATGGAGGCGCCCGAACGCCAGCATCACGGATAGAAAAAACGACAACGGAATCAGCACCGTCAGCGCCTCGACGCACTTGAGCCCGAGCTGGCGGAACAGCACCTCGGCCGGCACCTTGCCGCCGGCGACGTCGGCCAGCACGTTGGCCAGCGCCAACCCGACCGTGACCAGCAGCAGAATCGCGGTCACCGCCAGCCAGGTCCGACCGATTTCGCCGACCAGATATCGATCGATGATTCGCACGGCTGTCAGTGAAATGGATTTTCGATACACTAGGGAGATAATTTTTCGGCGCTCGAAGTCTATAGGACTTGGCGGAGGTTCCGAAAGCGTCGCGAGCGGAGGAATGTTCGATACGGGCCGAGGTGGCCATGGGCGCAAGTGGCGACTGGCGATCGACTTGATCGGGGATTCCATGCTGGCCTCCGCGAGGGGGAGGGGGGGCTGAGATCATCCGGTTCAGGGGGGAGATGCGGTTGGATCCGAGCTGCTGGCAAGGCGCCGGCAGCTGCCATCGCAAACGGTTCGTTCCAGCGCCACGACGCCTCCGCTCGGAGCACGGCTCGGCCCGGTTTGCCTGCTTTACCGCGGTGACGACCCCCGCGACCGCTGCCCGGCGCGATCGCGACGCCTTGGTCCGCCTGCCCGACCCGGCGGCGAGCTGGCGATCTCGGAGCGATCGACGGCGGCACCATTATTTTTGAAAGGGAACGACATGAAATTTACGTTGACCAGACAATCGCCGACCCAGGCCAAGACGGCCTGCCTGATCGTCGGTGCCGCCGAATCCGGCGACCTCAATGACGCCGCGCGCCAGGTCGACGAGGCCAGCGGCGGGAGACTGTCGCGGATGATCAAGCGCGGCGACATATCGACCAAGATCGGCCATTGCCACCTGTGGACCGATCCGCCGGGGGTCGCGGCCCAGCGAGTGCTGGTCGTCGGCGCCGGCAACCCGGACAAATTCGACGCCAGCCAGTACCGCCAGGCCAATGTCGCCGCGGCTCGCTGGCTCAACGAGCGCCGCTTCAAATCCGCCGCCAGCGCGCTGCCGGACCTGCCGGTGGAAAACCGTAGCCGCGCCTGGCGGGTGCGCCAGGCCGCGCTCGCCTCCGACTGGGGCGCCTACCAGTACCGGGCTACCCGCAAGACCCCGCCCCAGGACCGGGGCAGGCTTGGTGCGATGACGTTCTTCGGCGCCAAGGAGCTGAAGCAGTCGCTGGTCGAGGCCGCCGCGATCGCCGCCGGGGTGCGCCGCGCGCGCGAGCTGGGCAACCTGCCGGCCAACATCTGCCACCCCGGATACCTGGCTCAGCAGGCGCGCCAGCTCGCGGCGAACCACGACTCGGTCAAGGTCCAGGTGCTGGCACGCAAGCAGATGCGGGCGCTGGGCATGGGCGCCCTGCTCGGGGTGGCCGAGGGCAGCTTCCATGCACCCAAGCTGATCGTGCTCCAATACAAAGGCGCCGCCGGCGCCCGACCCTACGCGCTGATCGGCAAAGGGATCACGTTCGATTCCGGCGGCATCTCGATCAAGCCCGCCAAGGGCATGGGCGAGATGAAGTACGACATGGGCGGCGCGGCCGGGGTGATCGGCGCGGTCGAGGCCTGCGCGCAGCTCGGCTTGCCGTTGAATCTGGTCGCGGTGATCCCCGCCGCCGAGAACATGCCCGATGGCAAGTCCTACCGTCCGGGCGACGTCGTGACCAGCATGTCCGGGAAGACCATCGAGGTGCTCAACACCGACGCCGAGGGGCGCCTGATCCTGTGCGACGCGATCACCTACGTCAAGCGCTTCAAGCCGCAGCTGGTCATCGACGTGGCCACCCTGACCGGCGCCTGCGTGGTCGCGCTGGGCAAGCATGCGTCCGGCCTGATGAGTCCCGACGACGAGCTGGCCGAGACGCTGCTCAAAGCCGGGATCGAAGCCCACGATCGGGCGTGGCGGCTGCCGCTGTGGGAGGACTACCAGGCGCAACTGGAGACCCCGTACGCGGATCTGGCCAACGTCGGCGGCCAGGGCGCCGGGGCGATCACCGCCGGCTGCTTCCTGGCGCGGTTTGCCGACCAGATCCGCTGGGCCCACCTGGACGTCGCCGGCACCGCCTGGGACGGCGGCACCAAGAACGGCGCCACCGGGCGGCCGGTGGGCCTGCTGGTCCAGTTCCTGATCGACGCGGCCCGCTCGCAGCAATAATGTCCGAGGCGATGAAAACCAGCTTCGATCCGGCGCCGATCGAGCGGCGCTGGTACCGCGAGTGGGAGCGCAGCGACTTCTTCGCCCCGCGCGGCGACGGACCGCCCTACTGCATCATGCTGCCGCCACCGAACGTTACCGGCAGGCTGCACATGGGTCACGCGTTCCAGCACACGATCATGGACGCCCTGACCCGCTACCAGCGCATGGACGGGCGGCGCGCGCTGTGGCAGTGCGGCACGGACCACGCCGGAATCGCGACCCAGATGGTGGTCGAGCGCCAGCTCGCCGCCGCCGGTCAGAGCCGCCACGACCTCGGGCGCGAGAAGTTCATCGAGCGCGTCTGGTCGTGGAAGGCGGAATCGGGCGGCACCATCACGGGACAGCTCCGCCGCCTCGGCGCGTCGTGCGATTGGCAGCGCGAGCGCTTCACCATGGACGACGGGCTGAGCCGCGCCGTCCGCGAGGTGTTCGTCACGCTGCGCAAGCAGGGTCTGATCTATCGTGATAAACGATTGGTCAACTGGGACCCCAAACTGCACACCGCGATTTCCGATCTGGAGGTCGAGCAGCGCGAGGTAAACGGGTCTCTATGGTACTTCAAGTATCCCGTCGAAGGCGTTGAAAACAAATATATAACCGTCGCCACCACCC
>JBFJNB010000135.1:0-6653 GCA_041633655.1 Lysobacterales bacterium
CGAGACCCTTGAGCGGCGCGGGCAGGGTACCGTCGTCGGTGAGCACCAGCAGCGCGACGCCCTTCAGCCGCGGATCCTGGCGGACGCGCCGGGCCAGCTCGAGGGCCTGCGTGCCCAGCGACGGTAAATCCAGCAGCAGCGCGTGATAGCTCCAGCTCTCACCCAGGCTCAACGAGTCGCGGATCTTGGCCGCGGTCTCGCGCAGGTTGGTGGTGACCATCGTGCGCGTGCCCCAGCTCTCCAGAAATACGGTCAGCCGCTGGCGCAGCGCACCATCGCCGCAGCCGAGCAGTACTCGCGCCTGCCCGAGTTCGGTCCGGTCGGCAGGGATGTCGCCCAGAGACTTCATGAACTGGGCCGAGAACCAGAATATCGAGCCGCGACCGGGCTCGGACTTGACCCCGATCGTCCCGTGCATCATCTCCACCAGGCGCTTGCAGATCGCCAGCCCCAGGCCGGTACCGCCGTAGGTGCGTGTGGTCGAGGCATCGGCCTGCGAGAACGGCCGAAACAGGCGCTCGGAGGTGGCCCGGTCCATTCCGATCCCGGTGTCCTTGACCCCGAACACCAGCTCGACCTTGTCGCGCGTTTCGCGGCGGCTGCTGATGCTGATCTCGACGTAACCGCTCTCGGTGAACTTGATCGCGTTGGAGACCAGATTGGTCAGAATCTGGCGCAGCCGAACCGGATCGCCGCGCAGTGCGATGCGCACCCCCGGTTCGATCCGGGTGCGCAGCTCGATGCCCTTTTTGCTGGCCGTGCCCGACATCAGGCGCACCACCGAGTCGAGCAGCTCGCGCAGGTTCAAGCCGACCGTTTCCAGGTCCAGTTTGCCGGCCTCGATCTTGGAGTAATCCAGGATGTCGTCGATGATCGACAGCAGGTGCTTTGAGGATGTGAAAGCGGTGTGCAGATAGTCCTTCTGGGTCTCGTCCAGTTTGGTCGAGCGCAGGATGTCGAGGATCGGCAGGATGCCGTTGAGCGGGGTCCGGATTTCGTGACTCATCGTGGCCAGGAACTCGTCCTTGGCCATGACCGCGGCCTCGGCCGCGCGCTTGGCCTGGCGCAGCTCCTCCTCGACCCGCGAGCGGGTCGCGACCTGCGCGGACAGCTCTTCGTTGAGTTTTTCCAGTTCGTCGCGCGAGGTCGACATGACCTTCGCCAGCTCCTTGTTCTCCAACGCCAGCCTGAGCCACTGTTTGAGTCCGTCCTGGATCCTGAGCGCGGTCAGGTAGGCGGTCATGATCACCAGCCCCACCAGCGCCGCGGTCATCAGATACGGGGCATCGCCGGCGGCGATCAGCTTGGCCAGCAGCGGCACCGCGGCCGGGACGGTGAACGCGAGGATCACGCGCGAAAACGGCGCCAGCAGCAACACCGCGGACACCAGCACGCTGGCCACGACCACGGTCACGATCAGCGCACTGGATGGCAGATCCACCGCGAACAGCCACCAGGCGAGCGCGCCCCAGCCGACCCCGGCCGCGAAGTTCATGACCGTCGCGGCGGTGATCCACGGTTGTGGGTTGACGTCGATGTCGGTGGCGCGCCGGTAGGAAATGTAGACCAGGGTCCGAATCACCGCGATCGCGATGAACAGACCCGCCAGCACAATCGCGGCGGTGCTGCCGCGGGTAGACCAGAAGTAGCCGCCGGTCACGACCGCAATCAGCGCGGTTGCCAAGGAGCCGAACGCGGACATCCGGTACATGAAGCGGACCCGTTCCGCGTTCAGACGGGTCGCCTCCTTTGCATCCCGTCGCGGGTCGGCGGTCTCGGAGATTTCGTCTTGTTCTATAGCCATCAGCCTCGGACCTCTCGCGCCCGCCGAAGCCGTTAGGCGTGCGCGTCGGTAAACTGGTAGATCAGTTCAGCTTCCGGTCGCTGTACGAAGTTGCCCTGGATAAAATCCACGCCGCTCGACCAGAGTCTGGCAGCCGTCTTGGCGTCCTCGATCGCCGGGATGATCACCAGTTTATCGAGGCGGTGCAGCCGCTCGACGACGCTACCCAAATCCTTGCCGATGACCCCGTCACCGCTTTCCTGCCCCGTGGTCGGCAGCTTGACGAAATCCGCCTCCAGGTGTTCCAGCGCCTGGAACGCGGTGTCGCTGCCGTCGAACCCTCCCAGGCTCATCTTTACGCCCAGCTTCTTCAGGCCGCTGGCCAGCACTACGGCGGCCTTCAGACGGTTGATGATCTCCGGCAGTTTGAACTCTAGCACCAAGTAGGACGGATCGACCCCCCGGGTTTGCAACTGTTTGTAAAGTCTCGTCAACAGTTCGGTATCCGTGAGCGCGGTCTGCGACTGGTTGACGAACAGCCGCAGCGGACGCGCGGCGCGGCGGCGCTCGTCGATCACGCTCAGCGCGCGTTTCAGGATCCAGCGGTCGATCTGCTCCACCATGCCGGTCTGCTCGGCGACCGCGATGAAACTCGCCGCCGGGATCGGCCGGTCGTCCTCGCCGACGATCCGCACCAGCGCCTGGTATTGTTCCTCGGCATCCCCGCGCAGAGAGACGATCGGCTGGAATACCACCTGCAGCCGATCGTGCTTGAGCGCGTCCTCGATCAGCAGCGGCAGCACGTCGTCGCTGGCGTCGAAAAGGTCGCCGGCCAGCTCCTGAACGCCGATGCGTCCGGTGCCGCTGCCGGTGTTGCAGGCGCGCTCGGCCGCGGCGATCACCGCGCCGGCGTCGGCCAACTGGCTGGAAAGCTGGCAGACGCCGACCGAAACCGTGGCCGCGGAGGTTCCCTCGCCGACGCGGAAGAAATGCCCGCCGACGGCCGCCACGCACTGCTCCGCGATCGCCTTCAGCCCCGCCACCGAGCGCCGCTTGAGCATCAGGCAATAGGCGTTGTCGCTGTAGCGCGTGGCCAGATCGTCCGCGCCGAGCACCTCGGTCAGCAGCGGTCCGATCTGCTCGGTGAGTTGCTCGAAACCGGACAAGCCCAGGCGCTTGCGCACCTCGAAGGGGCGGTCGATCTCGACGTAAAGGATGCCACCCGGGCGCCCCGGGTCGCCGCTTTCGTTCTCGGCCAGCATCCGATTGGTCTGCTCGAGCAGGCTGGACCGGTCGGTGAGGCCGGTGACGCTGTCGGGGGTCCCGGGGGCGCTTTTCTGGCGCCGCGCAACGGCGCGAGCGCGCTGCACCCGGTTGGTAACCGCCTGAATCAGATGCCGCGGCCGGATCGGCTTGGACAGGAAATCGTCGCCGCCGGCGAGCAGCGCGTCGAAGTGCTTGTCGGTGTCGGCCTCGCCGGACAGGAACACGATCGGCGTGTTGATGAATTCATCCCGCTCCCGAATGATCGCGGTGAGCTCCATCCCGTCGCACTGGGGCATGTACAGGTCCATCAGGATCAGCTCCGGATTGAAGCGTTCGAGCTGGACCATGACTTTCATCGGATCGCGTTCCAGCCGGACATCCATGCCGACCTTGCGCAGGATCGATTCGGCGAACATCCCCTGGGCCCGGTCGTCCTCGACAATCAGGACCCGGTAGGGGTTTTCGCCGGTATCTTGCATCAACTCGGCCAGGCGCCGCCGCACCTCGGCTGGCTCGGCGCTGGATTTCAGGAACGCGTCCGCCCCCGCGCGCAGGATCTTGAGCCGATGGCCGACATCGGTAGAGTCCGAAAACGCGAGCATCGGCATCGGCCGGTTCTGTTTCTGGCGAATGCGCTTGACCAGCGTGCCTAAGTTTTCGATCTCGTCGATGAACACCCCGTCGATCAGCACCGCGTCGGGTCCCATCGCGCTGATGATTTCCTTGAACTCCTCGACGTTGTCGAACGAATGCAGGTCGTACTCCCCCTCCAGGCTGGCTGCCAGGTGGCGGGTGTGCTCGTTGTCCTGGTGAAGGTAGTAGAGCGTCGGCTGGCGGTGCGACGGGGCGGCGGCCTCGGCCCCGGTCGGCTCCTCGGCCGCGGGTGGCTCCTCTTGGCGCGGCTCCTCGGCCGCGGCCCGAGGCTCGGGCTCTGCTGCGGCCTCCGCCTCCGCCTCCGCCTCCGCCTCAGCCTCGGCTTTCGCCTTTGCCTCGGCCGCGTTCACGTCGTCGCGCCAAGACTCGACGACGTCCTGGGCGGTCTCGATCGACAACTGGTCCCCGCCGGTGACGATGTGCTCGGCGATATTGCCCAGCGTAAGTTCCATGTTGCCCGCCGACAGACGCTCGATTTCGGGATCGATATAGCCGGCGGCCGCCCCTCCGGTATCCAGAGGCTCGTTCGCCGCCAGATTGTGGAACGGCCTGGCGGCCTGGGCCTCGAACGGGAGAAATTCGGCCGGGGGTTCGACGTAGGTCGGAATGTTTTCGGCCAGCGGCACGCCTTCCTCGTCGAGGATCGGTGCCGCCGGACTGGCAGTGGCGATGACCTTTGCCACGACCGCCCGGGGGTCGAACTCCGCCTGGTCCGAGTCGCTGCCGCCGCTGAACGCATCCAGCTGGGTAATCAGGCGATAGATTTCTTCGGTCTGTTCGGCGTCCGGTATCTCGCCGGAATCGACGAACGGGGCGAGGTAGGTTTCTAGCGCGAACAGCTTTTCGCTGACCTCGACCATCCCGTATTTGCCGCTGGAGCCGGCCAGTTGCTGGATCTCGCCATAGATCAACGCCAGCGTGTTGATGTCCCAGCCCGCCTCCGCCAGGGCCCTCAGACGCCGCTGAACGCTGGCCAGCCGGCGTGGCAGGTGCTGATGAAAAGCCCGCTTCAGTTGCGGGTCGCGGCTTTGCTGGATGTCGCTGCTTGCTGGCATGGGTCCCGAATATTACACCGTTGAAGCGCCGTCAGCCTATTGCGCCCGCGGGATCGGGGCGAGAGTCTTTGACGTTGCGTCACACACGGCCGCCTGAGCGCGCGCGGCTTGACCGTCGGGGAAGCTTCATTATAAGTTTCCGCCCCCGCACCCTACCTTCGGGTTCCTGTCAAGTGGCCGACCTGAGTCCACGCATCGTCATCGGTTCCGAAACCAAAACAGCGCGCCGTTGGGTGGCCGCGGGTCTGCTCGCGCTGGCGGCGTTTGCGGCTGGCGGGCTGGCCGCCTGGTGGCTGTGGTCGGGGACGCCGAGCGAACGGGCCGAGCCGCCCGCTCCCGACCGCGCTCTGGCGGCGGCGCGCGACAAGATCCAGCGCCTGGAGCAGCGAATCGCGATCCTGGAGCGCGGCGGCCAGGTGACCGAACTGGCCAATCGGCAACTGCGGGCGGAGCTTGCGGAGATGGAGGGTGAGTTAGCGCGGCTGACCGACGAGGTCGGATTCTACCAGCGACTGATCGGTGCCGGCGGCGGCGATCGCGGGCTGGCGGTGCACGCGCTGCAACTGACCTCGACCCCATCGAACCGGGTGTTCCGGTTCGAGCTGACCTTGAGCCAGAACCTGAAAAAGGCCGAACAGATCATGGGACAACTGGAACTGGCGGTCGAAGGGGTGCAGGCCGATCGGACCCGGGTCCTCGGCTGGGATTCGCTGGGAGTACGGATGGACGGCGAGCGGAATCAGTTTGCGTTCAAGTACTTCCAGCAACTGAACGGCAGTTTCGAGCTGCCGCCCGATTTTCATCCGGAACGAATAATTGTGTCCTTGCACCCGGAAGGCGACACCCCGGAGGTGGCACAATCGTTCGTCTGGAGCGAACTGATTAGGGAGATCAAAGATGTTTAGCGGCGAACGCAAAAGCGGCAACGACGATGTCCCGGCGATCGACACCTTGATCGGCGAAAACACGACCGTCACCGGCGACGTCAGGTTCCAGGGCGGTCTCCATGTCGAGGGCCACATCGACGGCAGCGTCGCAACCGCCGACGGTGAGGCCGGGCATCTCACCCTGAGCGAGCGCGGCTCGATCAAGGGCGAAATTCGAGTGCCGGTAGTGGTGATCAACGGCAGGGTCGACGGCGACATCATTGCCGGAGAGCGGCTGGAGCTGCAAACCAAGGCTCGGGTCAGCGGCAACGTGCGCTACCGCTCGATCCAGATGCAGTTCGGCTCGGAGATCAACGGGCAGCTGCTGTGCGAGTCCGAGGGCGCCGCGACCCCGGCGAAGCCGCTCGCCGAGGCCCCGATCAGCGCGAAGAAGCGCCCGACCGAGCCGGTGCTGGCCGCCGCACCCGAGGCCGAGGCCAAAGTCGGCAACAAGTAGCATAGCCCCGGGCCGCGTTGAATTTCCCCGGTAAGCGCCGCATAGTGAGGGCATGGACACGCCCCATTTGACATTCACCGACGCGGCCGCGGTCAAGGTCCGGCAGTTGATCCTGGAAGAGCAGAATCCGGGGCTGAAGCTTCGGGTCTACATTTCCGGCGGCGGCTGCTCCGGTTTTCAGTACGGATTCACCTTCGACGAGGAAGTTGCCGAGGGCGATTTCACGGTCGAAAACGAAGGAGTCACGCTGGTGGTCGATCCGATGAGCCTGCAGTATCTGTTGGGCGCCGAGGTCGATTACCGGGAATCGCTGCAGGGCGCGCAGTTCGTGATCCGCAACCCGAATGCGGCGACCACCTGCGGCTGCGGCTCTTCGTTCTCGATTTGATCAGCGAGACCCCGCACAACCCATTGAGCGGTCTCGACATCGACCGCATGGCCGAACGCCGCGACGATCTCGACTGGCTCGAGCGCGCCTATCGCGATCCGGCCAGCCGCGTACTGCTGGCCCA
>JBFJNB010000136.1:0-6647 GCA_041633655.1 Lysobacterales bacterium
AGCGGCCGCTGCAGCGCCGGCGACAGAAACGTATTGTCGACCAACACCCAGGCGCCGACCTCGTGGGCGACCCGGACCAGCGCTGCCAGGTCGGTGACCCGCAGCAGCGGATTGCTCGGCGTCTCCAGCCAGACCAGCCGCGGCTTCAACTCGCGGATCCGCGCCGCGGCGGATGGCGTTTGCGAGAAATTGCATTTTTCCACTCGCAGCCGACGCTGATCGCTGAGCGAGTCGAACAGGCGATGGCAGCCACCGTAGCAGTCGTGCGGTGCGAGCAGCAGCTCCTCGGGCTCCAGCAGGAACGTGACCAGCGTCACCGCCGCCATTCCGGATGCGGTGACCACGGCGCCGTGCCCGCCCTCGAGGCCCGCCAGGGCTTCGGCGAGCTGGTCCCGGGTCGGGTTTCCGGAGCGTGTGTAGTCGTAGGTGCGCTTGTCCTCGAAGCCGCGAAACGCGAAGTTGCTCGACAGGTGAATCGGCGGCACCACGGCGCCGTGCTCGCGGTCGGCCTCGATCGCGGCGCGCACGGTGCGGGTCTGGTGGTCGTTCAGCATCGGGATTGCTCCAGCAGGCGTTGGATGATCGGGGCGAGCTGCGCCGGTTCCTTCAAAAAACCGTCGTGGCCATAGCGAGACTCCAGGATCGTCAGCGACCGGCACGCCGGGGCCGCGGCCGCGAGCGCCTCGAGCTCACCGGGCGGCACCAGCAGGTCGGAGCGAAATCCGACCAGATCGAACGGCGCGGCGATCCGCTCCGGTTCGACCGAGTGCAGGTCGATCGACTGCGACAGTCGCAGGTAGGGCCACGGCCCGAAGCGGCGCGCGAACTTGGCCCCGCAGTGGCCGAGGTAGGCCTGGACCGGGTGCCGTACCCCGCGGTCGCCCGTGGCAGCCGCCGGCGCGTCGAAGCGTTGCGCGAATTCTTCCGCCGACCGGTATGAGATCATCGCCAGTTCGCGCGCCAGCGCGATCGCGTCCTCCGGGCGGCCGAACTCGATGCCCGCGGCCACGATCCGGCGCTGGATCCCGCGCAGCGCGACCCCGAGCGGATAGGCCCGGTGGGCCGCCCCGATGACCAGCGCGCCGCCAAGGCGCTCCGGGTAATGCCGCAGCAGCTGCAGCGCGACCTGGCCGCCGTAGCTGGCGCCGATGACCGCGTGCAGGCATTCGACCTCGAGCCAGTCGAGCAACTGAACCAGGGCGGTCGCCTGGTCCAGCGCATCGATCAGCGGAAACCGATCCCCGGTGGCGCGGGTCGACTCCCCGCATCCGCCGAGCCAGTCGAACGCCAGGATCGAATACTCGCCGGGGTCCAGTACCCCGTCGTGGCCGGCGAGGTCCGACCACCAGCCGCCGTCCCCGTCCACCCGGCGGTGGGCCGAGATCCCGCCCATGACCAGCACCGTCGGCGCGCCGATGCGCCCGCTCAGGCGGTATCCCAGATGGGCGTGAACCAGAGCCTCGCCGTGGGCCAATGGAAACGGGGACTCGAGTTCGAGTCGTCCTTCCAGGACCTCGGGGGTGACCGATAAGGGACTTGCGGTTGCGATCATCGCGGTCTCCAGTCGTCTTGGAACTTCACTGGATTCCCGCGTGACGCGGTTTGAGTGGATCGCCCTTCCTTTGCCGCTCGGCGGCTTGACAGGCGACTCATTTCCCGGCGCCCGAGGGCGTCCGCAGGAATTGGCACCTTTGCAAGCGGGTTAGGCTTGCCGGTTGCCCCGGCGTCTTCGGGCCAGTCCCTCAGCCGGTCTCAATGAGTTCGGTTTCGAGTAAAGCCGATTCAGGACCGCGTGTCAATATCTTTTCATTCAGATTGAGAGATTGATCTGTTATCGGCGTAAATCCCGACCTTCAGGGCGCCGTCGGTCCCGATCGCGGCGCGGTACATACCCTCGGTGTTGAACGGCATCGCGATATTGCCCTCGCGATCGATCGCGATCACGCCGCCGCGCCCGCCGCGCTCGACGAGTTTGCCCATCACCACCGCGTCGGCGGCCTGCACCAGACTCAGGTCCCGGTAGGCGACCTGAGCACAGATGTCGTGCGCGACCACCGAGCGGATGAAGTACTCGCCGTGCCCGGTGGCCGAGACCGCACAGGAATGGTTGTCGGCGTAGGTTCCGGCGCCAATGACCGGGACGTCGCCGACCCGCCCGTAGCGCTTGTTGGTCAGTCCACCGGTCGAGGTCGCGGCGGCCAGATTGCCGTTGCGGTCCAATGCCACCGCGCCGACGGTCGAGAAGAACCGATCCACGCCGGCCTTCCGGGTGAGATCAAAGTCGCGCTGCTTGGCGATCGCCTCCTGGAGCTGTTGCCAGCGCTTCTCGGTATGGAAATACTGGGGTTCGACCAGGGTCAGGCCCTGTTCGGCGGCGAATGCCTCGGCGCCTTCGCCGAACAGCAGCACGTGCGGCGAGGCCTCCATGACTTTGCGCGCGGCCAGGATCGGGTTTCGAACCCGGTTCAGCCCGGCCACCGCGCCGGCATCCAGCGTGGCCCCGTCCATGATCGCGGCGTCGAGTTCGTTGATCCCTTCGTGGTTGAACACCGCGCCCTTGCCGGCATTGAACAGCGGCGAGTCCTCCAGCACCAGCACCGCGGCCTGGACCGCGTCCAGGCTGGTGCCACCGGCGGCGAGCACCCCGTGGCCGGCGCGCACCGCGCGCTCGAGCGTGCTGCGGATTGCGTCCTCTTCCTCGGCGCGCAGCTCGGATTTCACAATAGTGCCGGCGCCGCCGTGCACCGCGATCGCGACCGGGGTCGAGGCCCCCGCGGCCGGGGCCGGCTCGCAGCCGTCGAGCTGACCGGCCAGCGCCGGGAGCACGTTCGCGAGGATCCGGGGCTGCGCCGCGGCGGTCGGATGGACACCGTCGGACTGGATCATTTCCGGGTCCAGCGCAACTCCGTCGAGCAGGAACGGGATCAGCGGCACCTCGCGCTCGGCGGCCACGCGCTCGAACACCGCGGCGAACTGCTCGCCGTAGCGCGGCCCGTAGTTGGTCGGCACCCGGATCCCGGTGAGCACGACCCGGGCGCCGGCGGCCTGCGCGCGGCTCACGATCGCGTCCAGGTTCTGATACAGCGAATCGGGCGGGAAGCCGCGCAGGCCGTCGTTGCCGCCCAGCTCCACTATGACTACTGACGGTTGGTGGTCTTTCAGCAGTTTGGGTAGTCTGTTCAGGCCGCCGAGCGAGGTCTCGCCGCTGATGCTGGCGTTGACCACCTCGACCTGGCACCCGCCGGCGGCCAGGCGGCGTTCGAGCAAGCGTACCCAACCGTCCTCGAGCGGGATATTGTAAGCCGCGCTCAAGCTGTCGCCGAGCACGAGCACGGTCTCGGCCCGGACGGCGACGGCCGCCGAGATCAACAGAAGGAACAGACCAAGCCGCATGACAGCTCCCGATATCATCCTGAAGGCGAAGGATATCTCCAAGACCGTGACCGCTCCAAGCGGCAGCCTGACGATCTTGAAGCCCACCAGCTTGACCGTCGCGGCGGGCGATTCGGTGGCCATCGTCGGCCCGTCCGGGTCCGGCAAGACCACGCTGCTGGGCCTGCTGGCCGGGCTCGATCTGCCCTCGCAGGGACGGATCTGGTTTCACGGCACCGAGCTGACCGAACTCGACGAGGACGCGCGCGCCGCGCTGCGGCGCGCCGCGGTCGGTTTCGTGTTCCAGTCATTCCATCTGCTGGCGAGCCTGACCGCGAAGGAAAACGTGATGCTGCCGCTGGAGCTGGCCGAGGTCGAAGACGCCGAGCCGCGGGCCACGGCGATCCTCGAGCAGGTGGGGCTGACCGAGCGCGCCGACCATTACCCCAACCAGCTCTCCGGCGGCGAGAAGCAGCGGGTCGCGATCGCGCGCGCGTTCGCCTCCAGCCCGACGATCCTGTTCGCCGACGAACCTACCGGCAACCTCGACACCGCGACCGGGCGCCAGATCAGCGACCTGTTGTTCGAGCTCAACGCCCAGCACCAGACCACGCTGTTGCTGGTCACCCACGACGAACGCCTGGCCAGCCGCTGCGGCCGGCTGATCCGGCTCGAGGCCGGCGCCGTCCGCGAGGATTCGGCGCGGGAGCGGGCGGTCTCGTGAAGATCTTCAAATATTCCATCCGGCAGGCGCGCCGCGAGTGGCGCTCCGGCGAGTTGCGCGCGCTGGCCGCGGCGCTTGCGGTCGCGGCCGCGGCGATGGCCGCGGTGGGCAGCTTCACCGAGCGGATCGAAAAGGCACTGCGCGCAAGCGCCAACGAACTGCTGGCCGCCGACCTGGTGGTCGCGTCGCGCCGGATCCCGGCCGCGGACTGGGGCGAGCAGGCCGCCGCGCGCGATATCGCAACGACCACTACGGTCGAGTTCCCGAGCGTGGCGTTCTCGGGTGATGCCTCGATGCTGGTGCAGGTCAAGGCGGTGGCCGCGGGTTACCCGCTGCGCGGAAAGCTCAAGATCAGCGACGCGCCGTTTGCCCCGGCACGGGAGGCCGGCGGGATTCCGGAACCGGGCACGGTCTGGGTCGACCCGCGCCTGCTCGGCGAGCTGCAGCTGGCGGTCGGCGATCCGCTCGAGCTGGGCGAACTGACCTTCACGGTCGCCCGGGTCATCGCGCTGGAACCGGACCGCGCCAGCGGGGTTTTCAACCTCGCCCCGCGGGTGATGATGAACCTGGAACAGCTGGAACCCGCTGGGCTGGTCGGCAGCGGCAGCCGGGTGCGATACCGGTTCCTGATCGCGGGTCAGGCGGGCGCGGTGGAGGCGTTTCGCGACTGGCTGGAGCCGAAGCTCGAGAGCGGTCAGTTCTTCCAGTCGCTCGAGGACACTCAGCAGCAGGTCGGCGCGGCCCTCGACCGGGCCCAGCGTTTCCTGAGTCTGGCCGCGCTGACGGCGGTGATCCTGGCCGGGGTGGCGATCATCATCGCGGTGCGCCGGTTCGTCGAGCGCCACCTGGACACGGTCGCGATCCTGCGCTGTCTCGGGGCGCGCCAGCGCCCGGTGATGCTGAGCTTCGTGGCCCAACTGGTGTGGCTGGCGCTGCCCGCGATCTCGCTCGGCTGCGTGCTCGGCTACCTGGCCCAGAGCCTCCTGGTCGTCGGCATGGGCGACCTGATTCCGGAGCAACTGCCGCTGCCGGGCCCGCTGCCGGCGCTGGCCGCCGCCGCCACCGGTTTGCTGGCGCTGCTCGGCTACGGCGTGCCGCCGCTGCTGCGCCTCAGGACCGTGCCGCCGGTGCGGGTGCTGAACCGCCAGCTCGGGCAGCCGGCGCCGACCCATTTCCTGCTCTATCTGGCCCCGGTCGCGTTCTCGCTGGCGCTGATCCTGTGGCAGGCGCGCGATGCCAAGCTGGGCCTGCTGATGGCGGCCGGGATCCTGGCCAGCCTGGCGCTGCTGGCCGGCGCCGCGGCGCTGCTGGTGCGCTCCCTGAAGCGCTTGAGCCACGGGCGCGGCGTGGCCTGGCGTTTCGGGCTGGCCAACGTATCCAAGCGCGGCGGCGGGACCCTGCTGCAGATCGCCGGGATCGGGCTCGGGATGATGGTGATCTTCCTGCTGTCGGTGATTCAGACCGAACTCCTGCGCGGCTGGCGCGACACGCTGCCGGCCGATACCCCGAACTTCTTCCTGATCAACATCCAGCCCGACCAGGTGGACTCCACCGGGCGATACCTCAACGAGCACGGGATCGTCAGCCAAGGCCTGTTTCCGATGGCGGTGGCGCGCCTGACCGCGATCAACGGCGAAGCCCCGGACCCGGACGACTACGACAACCCCCGTGCCCGCTTCCGGATCGAGGGCAACGTCAACCTGTCGTGGTCCGAGGAGCTCCCGGCGGCCAACCGGATCATCGAGGGATCATGGTGGGGGGCTGAGCGGAACCAGCCGTTGGTCTCGCTGGCCGAATCCTGGGCCGAGATATTCGATCTCAAGGTCGGCGACGAGCTCTCGTTCGCGGTCGGCGCCGAGGAGGTCACCGCCCGGGTCGCCAGCATCCGCGAGGTCGATTGGGACTCGTTCCAGGTCAACTTCTTCATCCTGCTGTCCGAGGGCGCGGTCGGCGAGGTCCCGCGCACCTACATCAGCAGCCTGCACGTACCCGAGGACCGCTTCGACGAGGTCTCCGGACTGGTCCGGATGCATCCGAACGTCTCGGTCCTGGACGTCGGCGCGATCCTGAAGCGGGTGCGCGACATCATCGAGCGGGTAAGCCTGACGGTGCAGTTCGTGTTCGGCTTCACCCTGCTGGCCGGGATCACCGTGCTGCTGGCGGCGCTGCAGAGCGGGCTGACCGAGCGCATCTACGAGGGCGCGGTGCTGCGCACGCTGGGCGGCTCGCGGCGCCAACTCCGGCTCGCGGTGCTGTCGGAGTTCTCGCTCCTGGGCGGGGTCGCCGGGCTGCTCGCCGCGCTGGCCGCTAACCTCGTCGGGCTGGTACTGGCCGACCAGGTGTTCAACATCGTCTATCAGCCGGCCTGGTGGCTGCTGGCGCTGGGCCTGATCCTGGGTGCTGCTGGGATCGGCCTGACCGGGCTCGCCGGCAGCCAGCCGGTGCTGCGCACCCCGCCCGTGGCGACGCTGCGCCGCGCCGCCTGACGGCAACAGGTCGCGCCCGGCGGCCCTTCCCTTTTGGACGACGGATTGGTACTTTCTGCGCACCC
>JBFJNB010000137.1:0-6631 GCA_041633655.1 Lysobacterales bacterium
ACCGCGCACGCTACCGCGATGCAGCCGCTGCCGGTGCAGAGATCCAGGATCGGCGACCCCTCGCCGGGATACCAGGGTGCGAAGCCGTCCTCGATCAGTTCCGCGATCGGCGAGCGCGGGATCGCCACCGATGCCTCGACCGCGAACGGGAGCCCCGCAAACCACGCCTCGCCGGTCAGGTAGGCCGCCGGAATCCGTTCTTCGATCCGGCGCCGCACCAGTTCCACCACCAGCTCGCGTTCCCGCGCGCCCACCGCACGCCGCTCGAGGCGCCGCGGCGCGTTGGCCGGCAGGCCCAGCGCGTGGCACACCAGCAGCACCGCCTCGTCGTGGGCGTTGTCGGTGCCGTGGCCGAATACCGCCCCGGCGGCCTCGAGCCGCGCCGCTCCCCAGTCGATCAGTTGCCGGATGGTCCGCGCCTGCCGCGGATCGTCTTCCGGGTTCGGGCTCAACTCGCGTTCTCCAGAAAACCCGAGTATAGCCCGCCGTGACGGGTGCGCGGCAAAGCGCCACCCCGGTATAATGCCGCGCCATGTCCGCTCCCAACCCGATACCCCCAACCACCCCGAACCGGCGCGGCGCCGGGCGCGCGCACCCGGCGTTGCTGGTCTTCGGCGCGGTGCTGTTCGCCGCCGCCGGGTCGTTCAGCGCCGGCTATTTGTTGCGCCCCCAGGCAATCGAACCCAAAGCCGCCAAGGTGTACCCGCAGCCGCGGCCGATCGGCGATTTTCGACTCACCGGAAGCGACGGCGAGGCGTTCGATCTCGAGCGCTGGAGCGGTCACTGGAACCTGGTCTTTTTCGGGTTCACCTACTGCCCGGACGTGTGCCCCAACACGCTGACCCAGCTCAAGGCGGTCGACGCCGCGCTGCGCCGGGACGGCCGCGAACCGCCCCGGGTGACGTTCGTGTCGGTGGACCCCGAGCGCGACACCCCCGAGCGGCTCGCCAGCTACGTCGAATATTTCAATCCCGAGTTCCAGTCCGCGACCGGGCCGCACGCGGAGCTCGAGTCGCTGACCCGTCGGCTCGGTTTGATTTACCACGTCGAGCCGCATCCTCCGGGCGCGCGCACCTACGCGGTGGATCACAGCACGGCGCTGTTGCTGGTCGGACCCGACGCCCGGCTGCACGCGGTGTTCCCGGCGCCCCACGAGGTGGACTCGATCGCCGCCGATCTGGCCCTGCTGATGCGCGGATGAGCAGCCCCGGCAATGCTCCCGAAACCGCCGGACTGCGCTGGAGCGAGCGGCTGTTCGTCGGGCTCCAGTTCGCGCTGCCCCAGCACGCGCTGTCGTGGCTCGTGCGCAAGGCCACGCGCTGGACCTGGAGCCCGTGGAAAAATCTCTTGATCCGCACCGCGATCGCCCGCTTCAAGATCGACCTCAGCGACGCGGCCAGCCCCGATCCGCGCGACTATCGAAGCTTCAACGCGTTCTTTACCCGCGCGCTTCAACCCGGTGCGCGGCCGATCGCGCCCGGCGAGGATGCGGTCGTGTGCCCGGCCGACGGCGTGGTAAGCCAGGTCGGGTCGATCGACGGCGACGAAATCCTGCAGGCCAAGGGCCGTTCGTACACGGTGGATGCGCTGCTCGGCGGCGATCGCGAATGGAGCGCGCGCTTCACCAATGGCCAGTTCCTGACCATTTACCTGTCCCCGCGCGACTACCACCGGGTGCACATGCCCTGGGCGGGGCGGCTGGTCGCTACCCGCTACGTCCCGGGCCGGCTGTTCAGCGTCGACGATCGCTCGACCCGAGGGATCGATCGGATCTTCGCGCGCAACGAGCGCCTGATCTGCCTGTTCGACTCCAGCACCGGTCCGATGGCCGTGATCCTGGTCGGGGCACTGATGGTCTCGGCGATAGACACCGTCTGGGGCGTGCCGGAACGCCCGGACCGCGCGCCGATCACGCGTTCTTTCGGTTCGGCTCAGGCGCCCGAGCTGGCGCGCGGGGTCGAGATGGGACGCTTCAATATGGGCTCGACCGTGATCGTGCTGTTCGGCGCCGGCGCGGTGCGCTGGCGGCCAAACCTGGCGGCGGGGTCCCCGGTGCGCATGGGCGACCGGATCGCCACCCGTGGCTAGCTCACCCGTCCGCGCGCGCGCCAGGCCCGCCGTTGCGGCCACGCCGGCCCCGTTCAGCGACCCCAGAGTCACCGCCTCCGGCGCGCCACGCGCCTGGGTCCGGCTGGCCGCGCTCAAGACGCTGTGGTTCAACACCGGCACGCTGTGCAACCTGACCTGCGCCACCTGCTACATCGAGTCGAGCCCGCGCAACGACCGGCTGGTTTACCTGAGTGCGGCCGAAGTGGCGGGGTTCCTGGACGAGATCGAGCGCGACGCGCTGCCGACCGAGCAGATCGGCTTCACCGGCGGCGAGCCGTTCATGAATCCGGAGTTCATCGCGATGCTCGAGGAGGCGCTCGAGCGCGGCTTTCGCGCGCTGGTGCTGACCAACGCGATGCGTCCGATGATGAAGCGCGCCGCGGCGCTCGCCGAGCTCAATCGCCGGTTCAGCGCCGCGCTGGAAGTGCGCGTCTCGCTGGATCACTACGGCCGGGAATTTCACCAGCAGGAGCGCGGGCCGCGCAGCTGGGAGCCCACGCTGGCCGGCTTGCGCTGGCTCTCCGCCGAGGGCTTCAAGGTGACGGTGGCCGGGCGCACCCGGTGGGGTGAATCCGAGGCCGAGCTCAAGCGGGGCTACGCGCGGCTGTTCCAACGCCTCAACCTGAACCTGGACGTCGACGACCCGGGAGCCCTGGTGCTGTTTCCGGAAATGGACGAACGCGCCCCGGTGCCGGAGATCACGACCGCATGCTGGGGCATTCTCGGCAAGTCGCCCGACACGGTCATGTGTTCCAGCTCGCGCATGGTGATCAAGCGCAAAGGCGCCTCGTCCCCGGCGGTCGTCGCCTGCACCCTGATCCCGTACTCAGAAGCGTTCGAGTTGGGATCGAGCCTCCGCGAGGCCGCCGGCAGCGTGTCCCTGAATCACCCCCACTGCGCCAGGTTCTGCGTCCTGGGCGGCGGCAAGTGCAGCAAGTGAGACGGCCCTTGCGAGCGCTGTGGGCCGGGATCGCCGTGATTGCCTCCGCGCCGGCGCCCACCGGTGCCGAGACCCTGGCCGAACTCGCCGCCGCGGCCGACCTGATCGCGGTGGTGCGGGTGGAGCGCACCGACTATCTCAAAATCCGGGGATTTCCGTCCGGCGGCTCGGCGTTTCTGAAGGTACTGATCCCGTACCGGGGGGCGGCCCGGGACGACTGGCTCGAGGTCACCGAGCAGGGACTGCGCGACGACGCCTGCTACTACCCGGAACCCGGGGCGTTCGAGTTCGAGGGCAGCCGTTTCCTGGTGTTTCTGAAGCGCGCGCCGGGTGCCGCCGGCACCTACCGCGGGCGCGCCCCGGGGTGCCGCCTGCCGGTGCTGGTGACCGCCGCCAACGGCTACGCGCTGCGCTACCCGGTGGCCGGGCTGGAGGTCAACGATCCGGATGCGGTCGCGGAGCTGAGCTACGTCGATCCGGCCGCGTATGTCGACGCGGCCGACTTCACCAGCGCCCAGTTGCGAGAGCTGACCGAGGTTTGGCAGGCTCGGGCGGTGCCCAGCGACGATCCGCTGGCCCCGCCGCGGGCGCGCTACGTCTACACCCGGGGGATTCCGATCGAGCGCCTGCGGGCGCTGATGTTCCCCGAGTAGCCGGGGTCAGCCGTCGAGGTCGATCGCCCCGCGGGTGCTGTCGCGCCGGCGCTCCTCTTTTTCCTCGTACTCGGCCAGGCAGCGGTTGGTCTGCTTGACCATTGCGCATTCGAGGTAATCGGTGATCTCGATCAGCGCGGCGCGGATCGCCTTGCCGGTCGGGGTCTTTTCTTCGTTCTTGAGGTTGCCGCCGAAGCCGCCCCGGTGGGCGCCCAGCCGGATCCCGCCGCCCTTGCTGCGGCCCTCGATCGTGCGCACGAAGTCGATCTCGCCGGTGGTCGCATTGACGACCCGCAGGTCCACCGCCAGGTAGGCCTCGGACTTCTTGCCGCCCACCGAGAAGCCGCGGAAGCTCAGCCCGCCGCCGGTGTCGGCGGTGTTCTCCTCGAACGAGGTCACGGTGCCCATGATCAGGTACTCGGCTCCGACCAGCTTGCCGATCTGCGCCCCGGAGCCGGACGCGACCCGCCCGGAGGCGGCCAGGTTCTGCTCCTGGATCACCGATTCCAGTTTGGTGCGTTCCACCACCCGAAACGACTTGGTCGCCGCCAGCTCGTTGGCCAGCATGCCGGACAGCTCCCAGCCGACCCCGCCGCCCCACCAGTAGACCCCGGTGGCCTCGTTGCGGAATTCCACCACCCCGACCACCGGCTTGTCGCCCTTGGCCGCGGTCGCTGCGCCCAGCACCGCCAGGCCGCACAGCAGAACGATCCAGATTGTCACTCGCTTCATTGGCTTGTCCTCATTGTCGATATTCAACGCGCCCATCCGCCCCGATCGCATCCATTGGCCGGCGACCGTTGGCCGCGCAACCCCGAACTGGCACAATCCCCGCTTCGCCGCGCTGGACGATCGCTGCGGATCATTCTACCGCTGCCGCCCCGGGCCATCCAGCCGAGGCTGTCAGCGGCGGCCCGGATCAACCGTAGGAAATGAGTGATGCTCGAAGACTTGCGCGAACAATTGAACGGTATCGATGGGGCGTTGCTGGAGCTGATCGCCAAGCGCCAGGCGCTGGTCAGCGACATCGGCGCGGCCAAGCGGGAGAGCGGGCGGCCGACCCGCGATTTCGCGCAGGAGAAGCGGGTCCTCGAGCTGGCCAAGGTCCGCGCCGACGAACTGGGGGTGCCGCCGGAGCTGGCCGAGCGGGTGCTGCGGACCCTGATCGAGGCGTCGCTGGCGCGCCAGGAGCAGGACAGCCTCGCGTCCAGCGACCGCGGTGCCCACCGCCGCGCGCTGGTGCTCGGCGGCTGCGGCAAGATGGGCCACTGGTTTGCCGGCTTCCTGGCCTCGCAGGGATTCGAGGTCGAGATCGCCGACCCCGCGGAGCGACCGACCCCGTTTCGGCGCCGCGAGGACTGGCCGGAACGGGTCGATGAATACGACGTGGTCGTGGTGGCGGCGCCGATCAAGGCCACCGTGGCGCTGCTGCGCCAACTGCTGGAGCTGAAGCCACCGGGACTGATCTTCGACCTGGCCTCGCTCAAGAGTCCGCTGCGCCAGCCGCTGCGGGCGCTGGCCGACGCCGGCTGCCGGGTGACCTCGCTGCATCCGATGTTCGGGCCGGACACCCGATTGCTGTCCGGCCGCCACGTGATTTTCGTCGACGTCGGCAACGCCAAGGCGCGCGCCGCCGCGGTCGCGCTGTTCGCTGACACGATGGCCGCGAAGGTGGAGATGAGCCTGGAAGACCACGACCGCCTGGTCGCCTACGTGCTGGGCCTGTCCCACGCGCTGAACATCGCGTTCTTCACCGCGCTGCGGGAATCCGGAGAAGCTTCGGACCGGCTGGCCGAACTCAGCAGCACCACGTTCGACAACCAGCTCGCGGTCGCGCGCAGCGTGGCGGGCGAAAATCCGCATCTGTATTTTGAGATTCAGAGCCTGAACGATTACCGGCTGGCGCCGCTGAACGCCCTGAGCGACGCGCTGGTGCGCCTCAAGGACCTGATCGAACGCAACGACGAGCCGGGCTTCGTGCGCCTGATGCAGCTGGGCCACCGTTACCTCAGCGAACGGACGGGATGAGTTGCCGGCGAACTTCATTTCTTACGGCAAACAAAAACTGTAACTGTTTGAAAAATCTAGATGACCTCGTTTGAATCGCGTCGAGGCGTACTTTTAGAATAAAGCGGTGATCGTCACCCCGTTTGAGAGCGAACATGTCGTCGAACCGCCACCCAATTCCCGTCCCCGTCCCGCGCGCCGCCGCGGGCATCGGGGTGCGGCCGGGGCCGCCGACTCCGTGTCCGCGCTGACGATGGATAATCAGCGCCAGATTCGCCGGCGGGTGCGCCGCGCGCTGCTGGCTCCACTATCGATCGCGGTAGGAGTGCCGCTGGCCGTGCTCGGCGGCTGTCTCGCCACCTTCGCCACGGGTCTGATGGCGACCGGTGACGCGCTGGCAATCTGGGTCGGCGTGGCTTCGGCGGCGCTGGTCGCCGCGCTGGCGGCCGGTGCGCTCGAGTCGCGCCGCCGCGGCGCCGGAGTCGCCGCGCTGGTGGCCGCCGCCGAGCGGATGGCCCGGCAGGACTTCACCGCCCCCGCCGTGGTGGCTCCTGGCGACGAGTTGGAGGAGCTGGAGCGCGCACTGGTGCAGGCCGCGCGGTCGACCCGGCGCCTGCTGGACCGGCTCCACGTGGGGGCCGAATTCGATCGCCGCATCCTGACCTCCAAGGCGATCGGCCCGGTGCTCGACTTCCTGCTCAAACGCTTCGATCGGTTCGTCGACTGCCGCTTTGCCACCGTGGCCCTGGCCGACTTCGAAAACGAATGCGTGCTGACGGTCCACTCGGCCAATCTCGACGATCACCAGACCTACTCGGTCAGGCGTATTCAGCTGCAGCCGGAGGATCGCGACCGGCTGCTGGCGCTGGAGGGGTCGCTGGCCATCGGCCCCGACGATGCGCTGTTCGACTCCCTGATCCCG
>JBFJNB010000138.1:0-6625 GCA_041633655.1 Lysobacterales bacterium
CGCTCGGTGACCCAGCACAAGACCGTGGCCGAGGAGACCGCGCGCAAGATCGACGGCGAGGTCCGGCGGATTCTCGACGAGGCCTACGCCACGGCGAAGAAGATCCTGACCGAGAATCGCGACAAGCTCGACGCGATGGCCGAGGCGCTGATCAAGTACGAAACCATCGACTCGGGCCAGATCGACGCGATCATGGAAGGCCGCGATCCGGGCCCGCCGTCGGATTGGTGGGACCATCCGAGCGACGCTGGCCCAGGCGGCGGTTCGGTCCGCGCCGACGAGTCCGAAGACGGCAAGAAGACCAAAATCGGCGGACCTGCCGAGCAAACCTAACCCAGCGGCCGCTCGCGGCCTAGGCCGGCGGAGTCGGGTCTTGGGGGTCAAGCACCACATCCTCGATTGCGGCGGCCGGCCGCTGGACCTGTCGAGCCCGCGGCTGATGGGCATCGTCAACGTAACCCCCGATTCGTTTTCCGACGGCGGCCGCTATCTGGCGCCGGAGCGCGCGGTGCGCCACGGTCGGCGGCTGGCGCGCGAGGGCGCCGCGATCGTGGACGTCGGCGGGGAGTCGACCCGCCCGGGTGCGGCCCGGGTATCCGCTGAAGCCGAGCTCGAACGGGTGCTGCCGGTGATCGAGGCCCTGGTCGGCGCGCTGTCGATCCCGGTGTCGGTGGATACTTCCAAACCGGCGGTGATGCGCGCAGCCGCGCGCGCCGGCGCCGGTCTGATCAACGACGTGCGTGCGCTGACCGAGCCCGATGCGCTGGATGCGGCGGCCGAGACTGGCCTGCCGGTGTGCCTGATGCACATGCAGGGAGAGCCGCGCTCGATGCAGCGCGCGCCGCGCTACGACGATGTGGTCGACGATCTGCTGGGGTTTTTCGAAGCGCGCATCCGCGCCTGCGAGGACGTCGGGATCGCGCGCGGCCGACTGCTGCTCGACCCGGGCTTTGGTTTCGGCAAGACGCTCGAGCACAACCTCGCCCTGCTGGCCGGACTGAACCGTTTCACCCGCCTGGGCTTGCCGCTGCTGGTGGGGCTTTCGCGCAAGTCGATGTTCCAGCAGCTACTGGGACGCAGACTGAACCAGCGCCTGCCCGGGTCGATCGCCGCCGGTCTGCTCGCGGTCGAGCGGGGCGCCTCGGTGCTGCGGGTGCACGACGTCCGGGCCCACGCCGACGCGCTGGCGGTGTTGCGCGCGATCGGGTAGGCGAGCCCGAATTTGGCTGGAAATTCTCCAAATCAAGAGAATACACTGGGCTGAAAGGGAAGCGAGGAAGCTAGTGAACAGGAAGTACTTCGGCACCGATGGCATTCGCGGACGGGTCGGCGATCGGGTGATCAACGCCGATTTCGCGCTCAAGCTCGGGCGCGCGCTCGGCGCGGTGCTGGCGCGCCGCACTCGCCCGCTGGTGGTCATCGGCAAGGACACCCGGATCTCCGGCTACATGTTCGAGGCGGCGCTGGAATCGGGCCTGGCCGCGGCCGGCGCCGACTGCCGCCTGCTCGGGCCGATGCCGACCCCGGCGGTGGCCTATCTCACCAGGACCATGCGCGCGGCCGCCGGCATCGTGATCAGCGCCTCGCACAATCCGCACTTCGACAACGGCTTCAAGTTCTTTTCCCGCGACGGCGAAAAGCTCGCCGACGAACTCGAACTGGCGATCGAGAAAGAGCTCGAGGCGCCGTTTTCGACGGTACCCTCCGACCGCCTGGGCAAGGCCCAGCGGGTCAATGATGCGGCCGGGCGCTATATCGAATTCTGCAAGGGCACGATTACCTCCCGCACCTCTTTTGCCGGGCTCAAGATCGTGCTCGATTGCGCCAACGGCGCGACCTACTATGTCGGCCCGAGCGTGTTCGAGGAACTGGGTGCGGAGGTCATTCGGCTCGGCACCCACCCCGACGGGCTGAACATCAACGCCGCCTGCGGTTCGCTGCACCCGCAGCACCTCAAGCAGGCCGTGGTCGAGCGCGGCGCCGACTTAGGGATCGCCTTCGACGGCGACGGCGACCGGGTGCTGATGGTGGACTCGAGCGGCGCGCTGATCGACGGCGATCAACTGCTTTACATCATGGCGATGGCCCGCCAGGCCGCAGGCCGCCTCGGTGGCGGCGTGGTCGGCACCTTGATGAGCAACCACGGGCTGGCGGTCGCGCTGGGTGAGGCCGGGATTCCGTTCGAGCGCACCCAGGTCGGGGACCGCTTCGTCCACCAGCGCCTGATCGAAAACGGATGGCTGCTTGGTGGGGAGGCCTCCGGCCACATCATCTGCCTGGACAAGACCACCACCGGCGATGCGATCGTCAGCGCGCTGGAGGTGCTCGAGGTGATGGTCGGCAACGACGCGCCCCTCAGCCGGCTGGTCAGCGGGATGCAGAAATACCCGCAGCGGATGATCAACGTGCCGCTGGCCGAACGGGTCGACTTGAACGGCTCCAAGGCCTTGACCGAGGCGGTGCGAGCAGCCGAGGCCGAGCTCGGCAAGCTCGGCCGCGTGATCCTGCGCCCCTCCGGCACCGAACCCGTCGTCCGGGTCACCGTGGAGGGCCGCGACGAGCCCCAGGTCGACCGCCTCGCCCAGCACCTGGCCGCAGTCGTCCAATCCGAATTCGCCGCCAGGCCCGAGCCGCAGCCCCAGCCCTGACAGAGGAAATAGCGGAAACTACCGGCTGTCCCGGAAGTGGCGCGAACGCCGTTGGGCCATGCGGCGGAACAAAAACTTCGGCAGGTGCCGCGACAACCACAGCACCACCCGGTTGACCCGGCCGGTCACGTAGACGACGTCGCCGCGCCGCGCCGCGGCCAGCCCCTCGCGCGCGACCGCCTCGGCGCTCTGCCACAGGTAGTCGGGCAACTTCGAGACCTTCTCGCGCATCCCGGTCACGTCGTGGAACTCGCTGTAGGTGAAGCCCGGGCACACCGCGATCACGCCGATCCCGTGGGGCTTGAGTTCCGGCGCCAGGGATTCCGAGAACCGGATCATCCAGGCCTTGACCGCGGCGTACAGGGTATGGCCACCGGCGACCGGGGACACCAGCCCCGCCAGCGAGGCGACGTTGATGATCCGGCCTTTGCCACGCACCTTCATTTCCGCGGCCAGCCGGTAACTCAATTCCGCGACCGCGGTCAGCATCACCTGCAGGAAATCGGCGTGGGTTTGCCAGGGGCTGGAAAGATACGCGCCCGGCACGCCGTAGCCGGCATTGTTGACCAGGATTTCGACCGCGACATCGGCCTGGGCCAGTTCCTCTACGATCCGCGCCGGCGCCGCGGGATCGGCCAGGTCGTGCACCAGCACGCGGACCGAGACACCGTGCTCGTCGCGCAGGCGCCCGGCCAGCTCCTCGAGCCGTTCACGGCGCCGCGCCACCAGCACCAGCGGGTGGCCTTCGGCCGCCAGCTGCGCGGCGAAGGCCTGACCGATGCCCGACGAGGCGCCGGTGATCAATGCGATTCCGGGGGCGTGCTCCATGGTCGATTCCGCATCTGGAGATGTTTCATTATCGCCGCGTCGAGCTCACCGGGGCCACCCCGGTTCGGTTGCGCCCGCCCCCAGGCACCGGTATTCTTGCGCGTCTTTTTTCGGGACTTTTTCAAGCTATGCGCCGCACGCTGGTCGCCGGCAACTGGAAAATGAACGGTTCGCTTAGTTCGATCCGCGCGCTGATGGCCGGGATCCGGGACGGGTTGTCCTCGGTCGAGGACCGCGACGTGCTGGTGTTTCCGCCGTTCCCCTACCTGGGGTTGACCGTGGAACTGGCTGCCGGGACCGGCGTCGCGGTCGGCGCCCAGGACCTGAGCGCGCATCAATCCGGTGCCTACACCGGCGAAGTCTCGGGCGCGATGATCCGCGACTGCGGGGCGAGCCACGTGCTCGCGGGCCATTCCGAGCGGCGCCAGTACCACGCCGAGGGCGACGATCTGGTGGCCGAGAAGGCGGCCGCCGCGCTGGCGCAGGGGCTGATCCCGGTGGTTTGCGTGGGCGAGACCCTGGCCGAGCGCGAGGCGGACGAGACCGAGGCGGTCGTGGGCCGCCAGCTCGCGGCCGTGCTCGAGCGGCTCGGGGTGGCCGCCTTCGCCGAGGCGATCGTGGCCTACGAGCCGGTGTGGGCGATTGGCACCGGCCGCACCGCGAGCCCGGAGCAGGCGCAGGCCGCGCACGCGTTCATTCGGTCCCAAGTCGCCGCGCTGGATGATACAATCGGCGGTCGTCTCAGAATTTTGTACGGCGGTAGCGTCAAGGCTTCCAACGCGAGCGAGCTGTTCGCGATGGCGGACATTGATGGCGGACTCATCGGCGGCGCGTCGTTGTCTCACGAGGAGTTCATGGACATATGCCGGGCCTGACCGGCTGGAAGGAATGATATGGAAAGCATGCTCAGTATCGCCCAAGTGTTGATCGCGATCGCGATGATCGCCATCATCCTGGTCCAGCGCGGACCCGGCGCGGCCGCCGGATCCGGGTTCGGCGCGGGTGCGTCCGGCACCGTGTTCGGCGCCCGCGGCTCCGGATCGTTTCTGACCCGTTCGACCGCGGTGCTGGCGACTGGATTCTTTGTCGTCAGCATGGTCATGGCGGTGATGGCGGGACAGGCGCTCAAGCGCGACCCGACCGCCGACCTGGGGGTGATGGGCGCCGCGGCGCCCGCGATCGAGAGCACCGACGTACCGGCGGCACCGGCGATCGAGGGCGACGTGCCCGCGATGCCGGCGGCCGAGGACGAGACTCCGGCTGGTGAGGAGCCGGACGCCTAGCGGCGTCCAGCGGTCACTGGATTTGATGCGAACGCCGAAGTGGTGGAATTGGTAGACACGCTGTCTTGAGGGGGCAGTGGCGCAAGCCGTGCCGGTTCGAGTCCGGCCTTCGGCACCAACAACAGAGTTAGGGCCCGTTAACGCGATGCTAGCCGAATACCTGCCGATCCTGATCTTTTTGATCGTCGCCGCGGCCCTCGGCGTGGTGTTGCTGCTGATCGGCGCGGTGTTCGGCCCGCACAAGGGCAGCAGCGAAAAGCTGTCGCCCTACGAATGCGGCTTCGAGGCATTCGAAGACTCGCGGATGAAGTTCGACGTACGTTACTACCTGGTCGCGATCCTGTTCATCATCTTCGACCTGGAGATCGCGTTCCTCTTTCCGTGGGCGGTGGTGCTGGACAAGATCGGGATGTTCGGGCTGGTGGCGATGACGGTATTCCTGCTGATCCTGGTGATCGGCTTCGTGTACGAGTGGAAAAAGGGGGCGCTGGAGTGGGAGTGAAGTCATGAACGTTTTTACTTCCTCGCGCAACGTGACCGCGCCCGGCAACGAGTACGGCCTCGGGATTGTCGACGACATCCTGCGCCCGGCCGCCGACAACCCGGTACTGAACAAGGGCGCCGTCACCACCACGGTCGATGCGCTGATGAATTGGGCGCGCACCGGGTCGCTGTGGCCGGTGACCTTTGGGCTGGCCTGCTGCGCGGTGGAGATGATGCACGCCGGGGCCGCGCGCTACGACCTGGACCGCTTCGGGGTCATCTTCCGGCCCAGTCCGCGGCAGTCGGACGTGATGATCGTCGCTGGCACCCTGGTCAACAAGATGGCGCCGGCGCTGCGCAAGGTCTACGACCAGATGGCCGATCCCAAATGGGTGATCTCGATGGGGTCGTGCGCCAACGGCGGCGGCTATTATCACTACTCCTACTCGGTGGTGCGCGGATGCGACCGGATCGTGCCGGTCGACGTCTACGTGCCGGGGTGCCCACCAACGGCCGAAGCGCTGGTATACGGCATCCTGCAGTTACAGAACAAGATCAACCGCACCAGCACGATTGCCCGCTAGCGGCTGCGACGAACCCCGGCATCGCCATGACCGAACGCGAACTGACGCTTTCCGAACGCCTCGCCGAGACCCTCGGCGACAAGGCGGTTGCGATCGAGCAGGCCCATGGCGAGCTGACCGTGGAGATAAAGCCCGAGCACTGGCAGGACGCCGCCCGCCACCTGCGCGACGAGCGCGAGCTTTGCTTCGAGCAGTTGATCGACCTGTGCGGGGTCGACTATCTGGGCTACGGCCAGGCGGAATGGGCCACCGGGGATGCGACCGTCGAGGGCTTCTCGCGCGGGGTCCAGGGCGACTCGGGGCCGGGGCGTTTTGACTGGGACGGACGCCCGCGGCTGGCGATGGAGAATCGCTTCGCGGTGGTCGTGCACCTGCTGTCGCTTCGCCACAACCGGCGGATCAGGCTGCGCTGTCGGGTACCCGACGAGGACGTGCCGGTGATCCCGTCGCTGGTCGAGATCTGGAATTCGGCCAACTGGTACGAGCGCGAGGCGTTTGACCTTTATGGGATCCTGTTCGAGGGTCACCCCGATCTGCGCCGGATACTGACCGACTATGGTTTCATCGGCCACCCGTTTCGCAAGGATTTCCCGCTGATCGGCAACGTCGAGGTCCGCTACGATCCGGAGAGAGGGCGGGTGGTCTACCAGCCGGTCTCGATCGAGCCGCGGGTGCTGGTGCCGAAGGTGATCCGCGAGGACTCGCGTTATCAGACCGACGAGCGGGGCGGGAACTCCTAGCGGCCGATGTCTGAGATCCGCAACTACACGATGAACTTCGGCCCGCAGCACCCGGCCGC